>NZ_BCAZ01000012.1:0-113917 GCF_001320205.1 Pseudomonas sp. NBRC 111123 | reverse complement strand
GTCGTTGAAGTCCACCAGCACCCGTTGGCGCTCATTGGCCTCCAGCACCGGCAAACGCTGCAACAACAGCGCCGGCTCATGCTCCAGCGCTTCGGCCATGGCCTCCAGCACCTGGTTCATCTGCCCACAGATACGCGCCGCGCCAACCTCGGCCGGGGTCATGGCAACCAGGCGGAAGCCTTCGCCCAAATCGTCCACGTTCAGGCTCAAGGGGTAGTTGGTACGCTCTTGCCCGTCGAGCACCTCGATGCCTTGCCAGGCCTTGCGCTGTTCTGCATTGGCCTGGGCACCATGGCGGTAATTGAGCATGGCGCTGAACAGCGGCAACGGTGCGGCCACGCCGCTGCAACGCTGGGCCAGGGCCAGCGAGGCATGCTCGTGGGCCAGCAGCGCACTGAGCCGCTGGTGGGTGGCATGCGCGGCCTCGCGCAGGCTGACGCCACCCAGTTCGACCCGCAGCGGCAAGGTATTGATGAACATGCCCAGCGCCCGCTCGGCGCCCTCACCGCCTTGCAGGCGGCCCAGCAGCACGGTGCCGAACACCACGCGGTCCTGGCCACTGGCAGCGCCCAGCAGGCGCGCCCAGGCCAGGTGGAACAGGCTCGCGACGCTGATGCCGAGTACACGGGCCTGACGGCGCAGGCTTGTGGCAAGCGTCGACGCCAACGTCAGCTTGGCCTCCTGCATGTCACGGCCGTCGCCCTGCACGTCGCTCAGGCCAAACGGCAGGGTCGGTGCGTCGATATCGGCCAGTTGCGTCCGGAAGAACGCTTCGTGCTCGGCCGAGCTGGTGCCCAGCCTGGCCTGGGCCACGTAGTTGCGGTATGGCACCGGCGTGTGGGCCGGCGCTGGGGCGCCCTGCATGAAGCCTTGCAGTTCTTCGCCGACCACTTCCAGGGCGGTATGGTCGAGGACGATGTGGTGGAACTGCAGGGTGGCTTCGAGCACGCCATTGCCCGGGGTGTAGAACAGCTGGAGCAGTGGCGCCTGGTCCAGCCGCAGGGCCGGCAAGCCGCCGTCCAAGGCACCCGCCAACACGGTTGGCACGCTGCGCAGGACCACCTGCACCGGCTGCGGCAAACCGTCCCAAAGCACTGCGGTGCGCAACACATCGTGGCGCGCAATGACCTGGTCGAGGGCGCCGGCAAAGGCCTGCAGGCGTTCAAGGTTGTCGAAACGCAGGCGCGAATAGAGCACATACGGGTCGTGCCCGGCGGCGCTCAGGTGGTGATAGAGAATCCCCTCCTGCAACGGCGCCAGCGGGTAGATGTCCTGCACATTGGCAGCGCCGCCCGGCACCCTGGCGACGATCTGGTCGATGCTGGCCTGGTCGAGGTCGATCAGGCTGAGCAGGTCCGGGGTGATCTGGCGGCAGGCCGCCGGGATGCGGTTCTCGGGCACCTCGACCTGCTGAGCGTGCCCCAGGGTGGCCGCCAGTGCGGCGATGGTCGGCTGGCCGAACAAGGTCCGTACATCCACCTGCAGGCCCTCCAGGCGCAGGCGCGCGGTCAGGCTCACGGCCAGCAGCGAGTGGCCGCCCAGCTCGAAGAAATTGTCGTGCCGCCCTACTTGCTGTATGCCCAGCAGTTCGCTCCAGAGGGCGGCCAGCAGGGTTTCAGTGCTGCCTCGCGGGGCCTCGAAGTCGCGATGCTGCAGCGCGGCGTCGGGGGCCGGCAGGGCCTTGCGGTCAAGCTTGCCGTTGGGGCTCAGTGGAAACTGGTCGAGGTGAATGTACTGCGCTGGCACCATGTAATCCGGCAGTTGCGTCAGCAGCGCCTGGCGCAAGCCATCGGCCGTGTGTGGTTCGCCAGTGTGATAGGCGACCAGGCGTGCTTCGAACGCCAGCACCACCGCCTCACGCACACCTTCGATGCGGGTCAGGCAGGCCTCGATCTCGCCCGGCTCGATGCGCAGGCCGCGGATCTTCACCTGGTGATCGTTGCGACCGAGGAACTCAAGGTTGCCATCGGCACGCTGGCGTACCAGGTCACCGCTGCGGTACAGCCGCTCGCCAGCCGCGAACGGGCTGGCGATGAAGCGCTCTGCCTGTTGCTGCGCCAGGCCCAGGTAGCCACGGCTCACGCCGGCGCCACCGATGTGCAGGTGGCCAGCCACACCCCACGGCACTGGCTGGTCGCGGCTGTCGAGCACGTACAGTGCGGTGTTGTCGATCGGCTTGCCAATCGGCAAGCTGCCGCGGGGTAGCGCAGCGTCGGGCTCCAGCGTCCAGGCGCTGCAGTCGACGGTAGTTTCGGTGGGGCCATAGACGTTGTGCAGGCGCACACCCGGCAGGCGCTGGCGGACCAAGGCGGCCAGTGCTTCGGTGAGCTCGCCGCCGCCACAGACGATGTCGCTCAGGCTGGTACAAGCGGCGCTTTGTTCCTGCTCCAGGAACTGCTGCAGCAAGGCCGGTACGAACTGCACCACGTTCACCTGCTGGTGCTGGATCAATTGCGCGAGGTACTGCCCATCGCGCTGGCCACCCGGCCGCGCAAGGACCAGGCGCAAACCGCTGCACAGCGGCCAGAACAACTCCCATACCGAAGCATCGAAGCTGATCGGCGTCTTGTGCAGCACACGCCCGGCACCGGCGCACAGGCGCCGGCTCCAGTGCAGCAGGTTGACCACATTGCGGTGCTCGACCATCACGCCTTTCGGCACGCCGGTAGAGCCTGAGGTGTAAATCACGTAGGCCAGGTGCCGCGCCGTCAGGCCCGCCACTTGCGGGTTACTGGCCGGCTGGTGCTCCCAGCCTGGCCGGTCCAGGTCGACCTGCACCCCATGCTGCGCCACGTCGCGGGTCGCGGCATGCACCAGCAGCACCTGGGGTGCACTGTCGTCGAGCATGTGCCGAATACGCTCGGCCGGGTAGCTGGGGTCGACCGGCACATAAGCGCCGCCGGCCTTGAGAATGGCCAGCAGGCCGACCACCAGCGACAACCCACGCTCGACGCAAACCGCTACCCGATCATCGGGTTTCACACCCAGGGTGATCAGCTGATGCGCCAGGCGGTTGGCCTGCTCATCGAGCTCGCGGTAACTCAGTTCGCCCTCTTCAGCCACCAGTGCCAAAGCATCCGGCGTGAGCCTGGCCTGCGCCTCGAACAGGCTGTGCAGCGTTTGCTGCAGATCGTGTGGGTACTCGCTGGCGTTGGCATCGGCCAGCAGTTGCTGGCGCTCCTGCGGCGCCAGTACCGGCAATTGCTGCAGCGCCAGTTGCGGCTGTTGCTCCAGCGCATCGAGCAGACCAATCAGCACCTGCAGCAACTGCTCACAGATACGTTGTGCGCCTACCTGGGCCGAGACCTGGGCGGTGATGCGCAGGCCGTCACCAAGGTCGTCGACGTTGACGCTCAGCGGGTAGTTGCCATGGCCGCCGCTGGGCAACGCCTGGATGCCCTCCAAGGCTTCGCGCTGCGCCTGCTGTTCGCTGGCACTGGCGCCATGGCGGTAGTTGAGCATGGCGCTGAACAGTGGCAGGGGCGCAGCCACGCCGCTGCAGCGCTGGGCCAGGGCCAACGAGGCGTGCTCATGCTCCAGTAACGCACTCAGGCGCTGATGGGCCAGGCGCACGCCATCACGCACGCCAAGGCCGTCCAGGTCCAGGCGCAATGGCAAGGTGTTGATGAACATGCCCAGGCCATGATCGGCGCCGGCACCGCCCTGCAGGCGACCAAGCAGCACGGTGCCAAACACCACGCTGTCCCTGCCACTGGTGGCCGAGACCAGCCGAGCCCAGGCCAGGTGCAGCAGGCTGGCGGCACTCACGCCCAGTTGCTGGGCCTGTTGGCGCAGCCGTTGGTACTGGCTGCTGTCAAGTGCTACGGCAGCCAGGTCGAAGTGGCTGGCCTGGCCCTGCAAGTCGGTCAGGCCGAAGGGCAAGGTGGGTTCGTCGATGTCCCCGAGCTCTGCGCGGAAGAACGCTTCATGCTCGGCTTCGCTGACGGCCAGACGTGCCTGGGCCACGTAATTGCGGTAAGGCACCGGCGGCCTAGTCGGCTGATCGCCACGCAGGTGGTCGCGGATCTCTTCAAGCACCACTTTCATCGCGGTGTGATCGAGGGCGATATGGTGGAACTGCAAGGTGGCCTCGATGGCGCCGTCAGCGTCGCCGTACAGCAAGCGAATCAGCGGCGCCCGGCTCAACTGGAAGTCGGTGCCGCAGCCTTCGCGGGGCAACACGGCAAGCGGTGCATGGCGCCAGACCACTTGCACCGCTTGCCGCAGCCCGTCCCAGAGCACGGCGGTGCGCAGCACATCGTGGCGGGCGATGACCTTGTCCAGGGCCGCGGCGAAGGCGTGCAGGCGTGCCAGGCTGTCGAAAGCAACACGCCACTGCAGCAAGTACGGGTCGGCACCTGTGGCACTTAGATGGTGATAGAGGATGCCCTCCTGCAGCGGGGCCAGCGGGTAGATGTCCTGCACGTTGGCGGCGCCGCCCGGCACGCTGGCGACGATACACTCGATACTGGCCTGGTCCAGGTTGATCAACGGCAGCAGGTCTGGCGTGATCCGCGTGCAGCCGGCCACGATACGGTTTGCCGGCACCTCCACCTGGCGGCCCTTGCCCAGTGCGGCGGCCAGTGCGGCCACCGTCGGCTGGCTGAACAGCACCCGCACGTCAGTGTGCAAGCCTTGCTCGCGCAGGCGCTCGATCAGGGTCACAGCCAGCAGCGAGTGGCCGCCCAACTCGAAAAAGTTGTCGTGCCGGCCTACCCGCTCGACGCCCAGCACCTCGGCCCAGACAGCGGCCATGGCGGCTTCACGGCCGCCCTGCGGCTCGACATGACCTTGCGCTACCGCATCGGGCTCGGGCAGTGCGTTGCGGTCCAGCTTGCCGTGGCTAGTCAGTGGCAGCTGCTGCAGGCCGATGAACGCATGCGGCAGCATGTGCGCCGGCAAGCTGGCTTGCAGCGCCAGGCGCAACACATCGAGGTCGACCGCTGCGGTTTCGGTGAACCAGGCCAGCAGGCGCTCGCCGCGCACCAGCACCACGGCATGCTCGATACCGGGCTGGGCCGCCATGGCCGCTTCGATCTCGCCCAGTTCGACGCGCATGCCGCGGATCTTCACTTGGTCATCGTTGCGGCCCAGATAGTCGAGGCTGCCGTCGGCGTTCCAGCGCACCAGGTCACCACTGCGATACATGCGAGCGCCCGGCAGACGGCTGAACGGGTCCGCCAGGAAGCGCTCGTCGGTCAGTTGCGGGCGATTGAAATAGCCCCGGGCGACTTGGCCGCCACCGATGTACAGCTCGCCGGTAACCCCCACCGGCACCGGCTGGCGACGCTCGTCGAGCACGTAGACGCGGGTGTTGGCGATCGGCTGGCCGATGTGCAGCGCGCCGCCAGGCAGCACCGTGCCGGAGGTGGCGACCACGGTAGTTTCGGTTGGCCCGTAGTTGTTGACCAGGGCAAAGCCTGGGTCGCGGTCGAACTGGCGCAGGCGGTCACCACCGATCAGCAGGGTGCGCAAGGTCGGGTGCTGGCGTTCGCGGCGCAGCGCCTGTTCGGCGACCGGCGTCGGCAGGAAGCTGACCTTCAGTGGCTGTTCCAGCCACCAGTCGAGCAGTTCCTCGACGTGCTCGTTACCGATGTGGCGCGGTGGCACGTGCAGCGTGGCACCGGCACACAATGCCGGCCAGACTTCCCAGGCCATGGCATCGAAACCAAAGCCGGCAACGCTGGAGGTGCGCTCGCCAGCCCCCAGCGCGAAGGCCTGGCAGTGCCAATGCACCAGGTTGGCCAAGGCCTGGTGCTCAATCATCACGCCCTTGGGCTGGCCGGTTGAACCGGAGGTGTAGACCACATAGGCCAGTTGATGGGCATCGAGGCCAAGTACCTCAGGGTTGCTGTCCACTGCCAGCCAGCTTTCTGGCTGGTCGAGGTCCAGCCGCGGCAGGTGGCCTAGCAAACCATCGACGGACGAGTCGGCCAGCACCAGCGCAGGCGAACTGTCGGCCAGCAGGTAGGCGATGCGCTCACGCGGGTAGGTCGGGTCCACCGGTACATAGGCGGCCCCGGCCTTGAGCACGGCCAGCAAGCCGATCAGCCGTTCGATGCTGCGCGGCAGGCACAAGGCAACCCGGTCGCCGCATTGCACACCATGTTCGATCAGGCGGTGGGCCAGGCGGTTGGCGCGCAGGTTGAGTTCGCCATAGCTCAGGGCCTGATCGCCCTGGCTTACGGCCGACGCTTCAGGTGCGCGGGCGGCCTGGGCCTCGACCAAGGCATGGACGGTCTGGCCCTGCGGGTAGGCCTGCGCCGTGGCGTTGAAGCTGCCGAGCAACTGTTGGCGTGCCTGCTCACCGATTATCGGCAGGCTGTCGACCGTGGCCTCGTGCGCAGGCTCCAACGCTTGCAGCAACTGGGTGAGCGCGTTGGCCATCCATTCGGCGACGCGGGCGGCACCGATGCCTTCGACGGCCAGTACGCTGAAGCTGAAACCCTCGCCAAGGTCGTTGACGCTGAGGGTCAGCGGGTAGTTGCTGCGTTCTTCGCCGCCCAGCAGGCGCACACCCTCCCAGATGCCCTCACCTTCGCGCGGCGCATCGGCGGCGCTGTGGCGGTAGTTGAGCAACGCGCTGAACAGCGGTACCGAAGCGGCCACGCCACTGCAACGTTGGGCCAGGGCCAAGGGTGCATGCTCGTGGCCAAGCAA
The DNA here is from genome assembly GCF_001320205.1 of Pseudomonas sp. NBRC 111123. Classification (NCBI taxonomy): domain Bacteria; kingdom Pseudomonadati; phylum Pseudomonadota; class Gammaproteobacteria; order Pseudomonadales; family Pseudomonadaceae; genus Pseudomonas; species Pseudomonas sp. NBRC 111123. Next base: position 107,257 of record NZ_BCAZ01000012.1, on the reverse strand, counting down.
CGCCGACAGGCTGCGATGGGTGGCCCGCACCGCCGCGTGCGCGCTGGCACGGGTGTCGACCCGCAGCGGCAAGGTGTTGATGAACATGCCCAGTGCGCGGTCAGCGCCTTCGCCACCTTGCAGGCGGCCCATCAGTACGGTGCCGAACACCACGTCGGTGCGGTTGGCCAGCACGCCCAGCACCCGCGCCCAGGCCAGGTGCATCAAGCTCGCGGCGCTGACACCCAGCTGCCGGGCCTGGCTGCGCAGCCGCAGGCAGAGGCTGGCATCCAGCGCCAGGAAGGCGCTGTCGATATTGCGCCCGTCGCCCTGCACATCGGCAAAGCCCAACGGCAAGGTTGGCTCGTCGACATCTGCCAGCATCTCGCGGAAGAACGCCTCCTGGCTGGCAGGGTCGGCCATGCGGGCCTGAGCCACGTAGTTGCGATACGGCACGGCCACCGGCAGGGTTGCGCCCTGGCCGAACAGCAAGGCGCGCATTTCCCGGGCGACCACATCCATGGCGGTGTGGTCGAGGGTCAGGTGATGGAACAACAGGATCGCCACCACCTGATGGTTGGCGGGGTCGAGGCTGTAGTGCAGGCGCGTGAGCGGTGCCTGGCCGAGGTCCAGCCGGTGATGGCGGGCATCGAACCGCGCGTGCAATTGTTCGATGCGCGACGCGCCAGGTTCATCGGGCAGGTCGTCAACCTCGCACACGGCCAGCTCGGCAGCACGCCATACCACCTGCAGCGGCTGCGCCAATCCTTGCCAGTGCACCGCGGTGCGCAGGATATCGTGGCGGTCGATGACTTGCTGCAAGGCGCCGGCCCAGGCCAGCAGGCGCTCGACGCTGTCGAACGCCAGGCGCGTCTGCAGCAGGTACGGGTCGCCCTGTTCGGCGCTCAGGTGATGGTAGAGGATGCCTTCCTGCAAAGGCGCCAGCGGGTAGATTTCCTGCACGTTGGCGGCACCGCCCGGCACCGTGGCGACGATGGCATCGATACTGGCCTGGTCCAGCTCGACCAGGCTGAGCATGCCCGGGGTGATGCGCGCAGCGCCCTGTGGCAACCGGTTGGCCGGCACCTTGGCGGCCTCGCCGCTTGCCGTCGCGCAGGCCAGCGCCGCCACGGTCGGCTGGGCGAACAGCACGCGCACGTCGATGACCAGGCCGGCCTTGCGCAGGCGTTCGACCAAGGTCACGGCCAGCAGCGAGTGGCCGCCCAGTTCGAAGAAGTTGTCATGCCGCCCTACCCGCTCGACGCCCAGTACTTCGGCCCAGATCGCAGCCATGGCCACCTCGGTCTGGCCTTGCGCCGCCTCATAGGGCTGGCCTGGCAGCAAAGCGCCGTCCGGGTTGGGCAACGCACGGCGGTCGAGCTTGCCGTGGCTGGTCAATGGCAGTTCATCCAGGCGGATGAACGCCCATGGCAACAGATGTGCCGGCAAGCTGGCCTGCAGGGCCTGGCGCAACTGTTCAGGATCGACTGGCGCGGCCTCGGTGTACCAGGCCAGCAGGCGACCTTCGCGCACCAGCACCACGGCATCGTCGATGCCCGGCCGGGCGGCCAGGGCGGCCTCGATTTCGCCCAGTTCCACACGCACGCCACGGACCTTCACCTGGTCATCGTTGCGCCCCTGGTAATCGAGGGTACCGTCGGCGTTCCAGCGCACCAGGTCGCCGCTGCGGTACATCCGGCCACCGGGGTTGAAGGGGTCGTCAAGGAAGCGTTCTGCGGTGAGTTCAGGCCGATTGAAATAGCCGCGGGCGACCTGCGCCCCGCCGATGAACAGCTCACCAATGACGCCAACCGGCACCGGTTGCCGGCCTTCGTCGAGCACATACACGCGGGTGTTGGCGATCGGCTGGCCGATATGCAGTGGGCCGTTGGCGTTGAGCTGGCCGGAGGTGGCCACCACCGTGGTTTCGGTCGGGCCGTAGTTGTTGATCAGGGCAAAGCCTGTTTCGCGCTCGAACTGGCGCAGGCGGTCGCCGCCCACCAGCAGCGTGCGCAAGGTCGGGTGCTGGTGGTCACGGCGCAAAGCCTGCTCGGCCACCGGGGTGGGCAGGAAGCTGACCTGCAGCGGCTGCGCCAGCCACCAGTCGAGCAGCTCGTCGACGTGTTCGTTGCCGATGTGTGCCGGCGGCAGGTGCAGCGTGGCACCTGCGCACAGGGTCGGCCAGACCTCCCAGGCCATGGCGTCGAAGCCGAAACCGGCGACACTGGAGCTGTGCGAGCCGGCCCTCAGCTGGAACGCCTGGCAGTGCCAGTGGACCAGGTTGGCGAGGGTCTGGTGCTCGATCATCACCCCCTTGGGCTGGCCGGTGGAGCCGGAGGTGTAGACCAGGTAAGCCAGCTGCCGTGCATCGAGCTCGGGCAGTTCAGGGTTGCTGCTGTTTGCGGCAAAGGCTTCGGCCTGGTCCAGGTCCAGGCGCGGTATCGGCGGCAAGCCTTCGATCGCAGTGCTCGCCAGCACCAGCGCCGGTGCGCTGTCTGCCAGCAGATAGGCGATACGTTCCGCCGGATAGGCCGGGTCGACCGGTACATAGGCGGCGCCTGCCTTGAGCACCGCCAGCAAGCCGACCAAGCGTTCCGGGCTGCGTGCCAGGCACAGGGCAACCCGGTCGCCAACCTTGACGCCGCGCTCGATCAGCCGATGCGCCAGCTGGTTGGCGCGCCGGTTCAGTTCGCCGTAGCCAAGGGCCAGGCCACCCTGCAGCAGCGCGGGCGCCTCGGGTGCGCGGGCTGCCTGGGCTTCGACCAGGGCATGCACGGTCAGCCCTTGCGGGTAGGCCTGGGCGGTGCGGTTGAACTGCTCCAGCACCTGCTCGCGCTCTGCCTGGGGCAGCACTGCCAACCCTTGCAGTGGTGTTTCAGGGGCCTGTTCAAGGGCGTCGATCAGGCTCGCCAGCACCTGCTCGAACTGCTCGCACAAGCGTGCAGCCCCCCACTGCGGCAGGCTCTGCACGGTCAGGCGCAGATCATCGCCAAGGTCGTCGACGCTGACGGTCAGCGGATAGTCGGTGCGCTCTTCAGCGCCGACGATATCGATACCCGGCGCCACCGGAATGATCTCGGCAGCATCGCCGGCAGCACTGTGGCGGTAGTTGAGCATGCTGTTGAACAGCGGCGCTGGCGCGGCCACGCCACTGCAACGTTGGGCCAGGGCCAGCGAGGCTTGCTCATGGCCGAGCAAGGCGCTGAGCCGCTGGTGGGTGGCCAGCAGGGCCTGGCGCACGCCGTGCTGGCCGAGGTCGATGCGCAGCGGCAAGGTGTTGATGAACATGCCCAGCGCCTGCTCACCGCCCTCACCGGTGGTCATGCGCCCCAGCAGCACACTGCCGAACACCACGGCCTGGCGTGCGGACAGTTGCCCGACCAGGCGGGCGAAGCCCAGGTGCAGGACACTGGCCGGGCTCACGCCCAGGTGCCGGGCCTGGTGGCGCAGGCGCAAGCTCAGCGCGGGCGCAAGGGTCAGGCGCGCCTGCTCCAGTGGCTGCTGGCCTTTGTCCTGCAAGCCGAAGGCCAAGGTCGGCTCTTCGATGTCGTTGAGCATTTCGCGGAAGAATCGCTCGTGGGCGTGTTCGTCCAGCGCCTGGCGCGCTGCCGCCAGCACGTTGCGGAACGGCATCGGCGGCGCCACCAGCGCAGCCTCGCCGGCCAGGTGCGCCTGGATTTCGCGGCGCACGATGTCCAGCGCAGTGTGGTCCATGACCACGTGGTGGAACATCAGCAAGGCGACCCACTGCTCGCCCTCGCCGGGGGCGTGCACCAGCTGCATCAGCGGTGCCTGACGCAGGTCTACGCGGTAGTGGTGCGGATCGAAGCGCGCGCACAGCCGGGCCAGGGCATCGTCGCCGTCGACCTCGATGGCCTCACGCACCAGGGTCGCTTCGCGCCACACCACCTGCACAGGTTCATCGAGGTATTCCCAGTGCAGCGCGGTGCGCAGGATGTCGTGGCGCTGGATCACCCATTGCAGGGCCTGGGCAAAGGCTTCGAGGTGTGCCTTGCTGGCAAAGCGCAGCTGCACCTGGGCCAGGTACGGGTCACCGTCAACGGCTGACAGGTGCTGGTAGAGCATGCCTTGCTGCAGCGGTGCCAGCGGGTAGATGTCCTGCACGTTGGCGGCGCCGCCCGGCACGCTGGCGACGATGCGGTCGATGGCCTGCTGCTCGAGTTGCACCAGCGGCAGCATGTCAGGGGTAATGCGAAACGCCGGGCTGAGCCAGCCGTCATCGCGCTCGGCGAGCATTTCCAGCAAGGCCGGCTTGTGCCGTGACAGCGCCTCCCACAGGGTGTCGTCCAGGGCTTCATCGTCGCCCAGGACGATCAGGTCCTGGTCTTCGCGCTGGAGTCGGATTGCATGGGTGGAGAGAGCAGCCATCAGTTCGCTGAAAAGCATCGGTAAGCATCCTGCTTTGCCTGGAAGGGGGTCGTCGACACGCTAAAGGATCGTGACCGGGTGGTCTGACATGGGAAGCGGGGACAGAGGGGATGGCTTGGGGGGTGGCTTGGGGTTTTCAGCGCCTGTGATATTTCTGGCTTGAGATTTTCAGAGTCCGTGATATTCCAGGCTTGAGATTTTCAGCGCTTGTGAGATCGAGCGCCGCACGGGCGGCGCTCATCTCACAGGCGACAAAACGATCAAGGCGAACCGTTCAAATCCGCCGACGTTTGCCCAAGCTCGGTATGGTCGTCTGCGGTATCTTCACCGCCACCTGCTCACGGCTGGTACTGGCCGCCAGCCCGGCCAACGTCGGCTGGCTGAACAAGGTCCGGGCATCGACATGCAGACCGGCCTGGCGCATGCGCGCCACCAGGCTCACTGCCAACAATGAATGCCCGCCCAGCTCGAAGAAATTGTCCTCACGCCCCACCTGCTCGATCTTCAGCACCTCAGTCCAGATCGCCGCCAGCGCAGCTTCCAGCTCACCTTGCGGCGCCTGGTACTGGCGGCTGATCACTGCCTCGGCCCCCGGCGCCGGCAGCGCGCGGCGGTCGAGCTTGCCGTTGGGGCTCAACGGCAGCTCGGCCAGCGCGACGAAAGCCTGCGGCACCATGTACTCGGGCATGCGCGCCAGCAGATAATTGCGCAGCACCTCCAGGGCCGGAGGCTGGCCGCCATCACGGCAGGTGAAATAAGCCACCAGGCGCTCTTCGCGCATCAGCACCACGCTTTGCCCGATCACCGGGTGCGCCGCCAGCGCAGCCTCGATCTCGCCCAGCTCTACCCGCAGCCCGCGCAGCTTGACCTGAAAGTCGTTGCGCCCGATGAAGTCCAGCTCGCCGTTCTCGCGGTAACGCACCAGGTCGCCGGTGCGGTATAGCCGGTCGCCCTCGACGAAGGGGCTGGCGATGAAACGTTCGGCCTGTAACACCGGCAAGCCCAGGTAACCACGGGCCACGCCAACGCCGCCAATGTGCAGCTGCCCCACGGCCCCCAACGGCACCGGGCGGTCATGCGCATCGAGCACATACAGCCGGGTGTTGGCGATCGGCCGGCCAATCGGTGGCGCCAGCTCGGGCAGGGGCTGATGGGGCTGCAAGGTCCAGGCGGTGCTGTCGACTGTTGCCTCGGTGGGCCCGTAGACGTTGTGCACGCGGACCTTCGGCAGGCACTGGCGAATGCGCTGCAGCAACGCCAAGGTCAGTTCGCCCCCCCCACAGAAAAGATCGGTCAGGCTGGTGCAACGCTCGACGCCGGGCTCCTCCAAAAACTGATGCAGCAACGCCGGCACGAACTTCATGATCGTCACCTGGCGTGCCTGCACCTGCTGCACCAGATAGCCCGGGTCACGGTGCCCGTCGGGCCGGGCCAATACCAGGCGCAGCCCGGCGACCAGTGGCCAGAACAGCTCCCAGACCGAGCCATCGAAACTGAACGGTGCCCGCTGCAACAGCGCGCCGCCCGGCTGTGGCGGGCAAATCTGCGAGCCCCAGTGCATCAGGTTGCACAGGCCGCGATGCTCGATCATCACACCCTTTGGCGTACCGGTGGAGCCGGAGGTGTACATCACATAGGCCAAGCCGGACGGCCCGAGGCCCGGCACTTGCGGGTTTGCGGCGCTGCACGTCTGCCAGTCGTCAGCGTCGAGGTCGAGCAGCGGTGTGGCCAGCGCGTCGAACAGCCCTAGCGTAGCGGCGTGCACCAGCAACACGGTTGGCGCGCTGTCGTCGAGCATGTAACGCAGGCGTTCGACCGGATAACCAGGGTCCAGCGGTACATAGGCGCCACCTGCCTTGAGCACCGCAAGCAGCGCAACCATCATCGAGCTGCCGCGCTCGATGCAGATCGCCACCCGTGAATCGACACCGACACCCAATGCGATCAGGCGATGGGCCAGGCGGTTGGCCTGGGCATTGAGGGTGTAATAGTCGAGGGCAGCATCGTCCGTTTGCAGGGCAAGGGCCAGTGGCGTGCGCTGCACCTGGGCCTCGAACAGTGCTGGCAGCGTACTGCCCAGCGGGCTGTGGCGATCCTGGCTGAGGTTGAAGGTGTGCAGCAGGCGCTGCAGTTCGTCCTGCGGCACGCTGCACAGCGCAGTCAAAGGGCTGTGCATGCCATCGGCGAATTGGCGCAGGGTGGTCAGCAGGCTGGCGAGTACCCGCGGCGCGCCGAGCGCACGCGGCGCACGCAAGCCAAGCTGCAGCGCGTCGCCCAGGTCGTCGACACTCAACACCAGCGTGTGACTCAGCACTTCGCTGGCCTGCAGCAATGTTACGCCCGGCAGCACTTCGCCTTGTGGCAAGGCACCTTGGCGGTAGTTGATCAGGCCCTGGAACAGTGCTGTGCCTGCGGGCAGCCCGCTGCACCGCTGGGCCAGCAACAGCGGTGCATCTTCGTGGCCGAGCAAGCTGGCAAGCTGTGCATGGGTCTGGGTCAGGGCCTGGCTCAGCGAGCCTGCGGCCAGGCTGATGCGCAGCGGCAGGCTGTTGATGAACATGCCCAAGGCGCGGTCTGCGCCGTGGCCGGCCATGGTCCGGCCCAGCAGCACGGTGCCGAGCACAACCTCGTCGCGGCCCGACAAGCTCCCGAGTACCTGGGCCCAGGCCAGGTGCAGCAGGCTGGCCAGGCTGGCGCCGTGGTGACGGGCCTGCTTGCGCAACAGCTCGCTCTGGGCGGCGTCGAGGGTGGCGGTATGGCTGTGCAGGTCGTTTTCATCGACTGCTTTGCCGCCCAACCCTGGGATCGCTGCCAGCGGCTCGACGCCAGCCAGCTGCTCGCGGAAATAGGTTTCGTGGCGAGCCTGCCGTTCAGCATTGCTGCTCAGTGCCACATAGTCGCGGTACGGCACCGGCGTCGGCAGCTGCCCACCGCGCGCGTGCATGAAAGCCTCGAGTTCGCCCAGCAGCACCTGCAACGACACCGCGTCGTTGACCAGATGGTGGAAGCGCAGCAAGCCCAACCAGCGGCCTTGGGCAGGGTCCTCGGCGGTGACCATCGCCAGCATCGGTGCCTGGCGCAGGTCCAGCGGCCGTTGTTGTGGGTCGAAGGCCTTGCACAACTGCCCGGCCAGATCGCCTGACGAAGGGGCAGCCCAGCTTTCCACCGGCAGGCGAGCCTGGCGCCAGACCACCTGCTGCGGCTGTTGCAACCCTTCCCAGGCGAGGCTGGTGCGCAGGATGTCATGCCGCTCGATCACCTGCTGCAGGCCATCGACAAAGGCCTGCCGTTGTTCGCGGCTGGCGAAGGCGAACAGCGCCTGCTGCTGGTAAGGATCCCGGGCTTCGCTGACATGGTGGTACAGCAGCCCTTGCTGCAACGGCGCCAGCGGGTAGATTTCCTGCACGTTGGCGGCGCCACCTGGCACCAATGCGACGATCTGCTCGATGGTGGGCTGGTCGAGCGAAGTGAGCCGCAGCATATCGGGGGTGATTTGCTGGCACCCCGGCAGTACGCCATTGGCTGGCACCCGCGCAACATCACCTACCGCCACCGCAGCCGCCAGGCTGGCCAGGGTCGACTGGCCGAACAGTACCTGCACGTCAGCTTGCATGCCTTGCTGGCGCATGCGCTCGATCAGTTGCACCGCCAGCAGCGAATGGCCGCCCAGTTCAAAGAAGTGGTCCTGGCGCCCGACCCGCTCGACCTGCAGCAACTCGGCCCAGAGCAATGCCAGCTGCGCTTCGATGTCCCCTTGCGGCGGTTCATGCTCGCGGCGTACCTTCGCGCCTTCATCCGCGGCCGGCAAGGCGCGGCGATCGAGCTTGCCGTTGGCCGTCAGCGGCCAGCCGGCCAGGCTGACGTAGGCCGCGGGCAGCAAGGCGGCAGGCAAGCGTTCGCGCAAATGCTCATGCAACGCGCGCGGCGTTACTGCTGCATCGCCGAGGTACCAAGCCTGTAACTGCCCCTCGCGCAGCAGCACCACGCTTTCGCGCACGGCCACATGGCTGTTCAGGGCGGCTTCGATTTCGGCCAGCTCGACCCGCACACCGCGAATCTTCACCTGGTCGTCGTTGCGCCCGAGGTATTCCAAGGTGCCGTCAGCCCGCCAGCGTACCAGGTCGCCGCTCCGGTACATGCGCTCCCCGGGGCGTGCACTGAACGGGTCGTCGAGGAAGCGCTCGGCGGTCAGCGCGGGACGGTTCAGGTAACCGCGCGCCACGCCGCCGCCAGCGATATACAACTCACCGACGGCGCCAGGCGGCAGCAATCGCTGCTGGTCGTCCAGCACATACAGCCGGGTGTTGGCGACCGGCCCGCCGATGTGCAGCGGCTGCCCGGCATTCACATCCCCTGAAGTGGCCACCACGGTGGTCTCGGTGGGGCCGTAGTTGTTCACCACCCGGTAACGGCGCTCGCGGGCCAGGCGACGCAGGCGGTCACCGCCGACCAGCAGGGTCTGCAGGGTCGGGTGCAGTTCGCCCTGAGCAAAGGCATGCTCGGCCACCGGCGTCGGCAGAAAGCTCACGTCCAGCGGCTGCGCGCGCCACCACTTCAGCAAGGCGTCGATGTCTTCGGCGCCCTCGCGTACCGGCGCCAGGTGCAGGGTCGCGCCGCTGCACAAGGTTGGCCAGACCTCCCAGGCCATCGCGTCGAAACCGAAACCGGCCAGGCTCGACTGCTGACGGCCCGGGCCCAGGTCGAAGGCGTTGCAGTGCCAGTCGACCAGGTTGGCCAGCATGCGGTGCTCGACCATCACGCCCTTGGGCAGGCCGGTGGAGCCAGAGGTGTAGATGACATACACCAGATGGTTCGGCGCCAGGTGTGCGACGGCCGGCGCCTCGGCGCTTGCCGCTTGCCAGGTGCAGCGGTCCAGTTCGAGTTGTGGCAGGTCGTGGGCTGGCAGGCATGCACTGAACCGGGAGTGGGTCAGCACCGCGCAGGGTGCGCTGTCTTCGAGCAGGTAGGCCAGGCGCTCCTGCGGGTGTGCCGGGTCGATTGGCACATAGGCGGCGCCGGCCTTGAGTACCGCCAGCAAGCCGACCAGCGTGTCCAGCCCGCGCTGGGCCACCACCGCGATGCGCTGGTCCGGGCCTGCGCCAAGGTCGATCAGCCGCCGCGCCAACTGGTTGGCGCGCCCGTTCAGTTCGCCATAGCTCAGGCGCTGGCCGGCGTGCAGTGCCGCCAGCGCCCCCGGCTGGCGCCTGGCTTGGGCTTCAATCCGTCGGTGGATCAATGGCTCCTGCTGCCCCAGAGTGATCGTCGCCTGGTTCCAATGCTGCAACTGCTGCTGTTCAGCGGCCGTTACCAGGTCAAACCCGGCGACGCTCAACCCGGGTCGCGCCAGCCCCTGTTGCAACACCTGCAACAGCCGCTCTGCCAGGGCGGCGACCTCGTCCTTGCTGAACCAGGCCAAGTTGTGCACCAGGTGCAGGCGGGCCTTGCCGCTGTGCGGGTTGCTGCGCAGGTGTAGGCTCAACGGTGTCGGTTCGTGGCTGTTGCAGGTCATCACCGTATGGCCGCAGGCGTCACCAAAGCGCAGCTCGTTGCCATCTTCTTCGTAAGACACCATCAGCTCGAACAGCTGCGGCCGTTCTTCGCGCAGGGCGCCTAGCGTGCGGTTCAACTCGCTGAGGGCGAAGCGCTGATGACGAAAGTCTTGCTTGAGTGCGTCGCGAATGCTGCGTACCAGCTCGGCAAATGACCCATGACGGCCAAAATCCATGCGCAAGGCGCTGACCTGGGTGAACAGCCCCAGGGTCGATTTGAAACGCGCATTGCCGCGATTGCGCACCGGCACGCCGACCACCCATTGGTCCCGCTGCCAGGTACGTGTGCAGCACACATGCATGGCCGCCAACAACACGTGGAAGGCCGACGCCTGCAGCTCGCTGCCCAGTGCGTTCATGCGCGCCAGCAGCTGGCTGTCGAAGGGCAGATCGAGGGCCGCGCTGGGCTCGCCGGCTGCCACCCGCCCGCGCTCGCGCGGCGCCAGCAAGGCATCGGGCAACTGCTGATATTTGCCTAGCCAGTAATCACGGTCGCGGCCATGGCGTGCCGACGCCTGGTACTGGCTGTCGTCTTCGATGAACTCGCGGTAACCGGGCGCGCTGTCAGGCAAGGGCGTGCCCTGGCCCAGCAGGCCATAGTAGTCAGCGACCTGTTTGAACCACAGGTCCACACCCCAGCCATCGAGGACCAGGTGATGCGCCTGCAGCGCGAACAGGTAGCGCTGCTCGCCCAGCCTGATCAACTGCGTGCCCCACAAGGGGCCGACGCCCAGCACAAAAGGCTTTTGCATGCAGCTGCCGAGCAGCGCCCGGGCGGCGGCCATCGGGCTTGGGGCAGCACGCAGGTCATGTTCGGCCAGATCCACCGTCAGCGTTTGCGCAAAGTACTGGCGCGGTACGCCACCCTGCCCCGCTGGCTCCACCAGCACCGTGCGCAAGCCTTCATGCAGCGCCACCAGGTGCGCCAGCGCCCTGCGCAGCCGCGGGACATCCATCGCGCCGTCGATCTCGACATAGGCACCGATGTTGTACAGCGGTGAATCGCCGTGGCCGATCTGGTCCAGCCAGATATCACGCTGGGCAACGGTCAGGGCAAAGGTTTGGGCGGCAGGCATGGGCGGGCAAGTCCTTCTTGGCTTGAACATCCGCGGATTCAAGCACCCCCTCTTCGCACTGTATGGCCCGTTAAACCCGGACAACCGAGGCGCCTATCAATAGCAGCTGAAAAGCCTGTAGGAAATCGACCACAGCTGGCCGCCCTTGATGACTTACGCCAAGTCTCATTGACCGGAAACAGCAGTGAACCGTCAGGGATACGGCGCCATTTCACTGGCTAATCCGAACTTGCCCTGCACGAGCCCAATTTCATGCCCCACTCGGGCAGTAGGAATTGATGGCATTTTCTGTCCCGGTTTTCCATTACAGACGCAGCCCCCGCTGCGGGCTTGAATACCGCCACCCCCCACCACCCGGAGCACTCGACAGCGAGACCACCCGCCGTAACGCTTTGAATCAAGGAAGACAGGATATGAAGCTGACCGCCAGCCTCGCACACCGCCCCGACCCTCAGCTGTACCTGCAACTGGGCGAACTGGTCGCCAGTACCGGCGCCGACGGTTTCGCCGCACAGATGTTACGCCTGGTCGATGCCCAGGTACCGATCCACCGGCTCGAGCTCAGCGAGTTGACCCTTGACTCGCGCCAGGCCAGTGTCAGCCGCATCAGGTTACTGGGCAGTGCCGGCCTTGCGCAGCAACGGCCTGGCAACGAGCCACTGCGCCACCCGTTGCTGCAGAGCATCATGCAGATGGACGACCCGCTGCTGATCGAGTTCAAGGCCCCGCTGGATGCCCAGCACCCCCACCAGTGCCACTTGGTGTCGTGCAGCGGCGACCGGCGCTGGGTCATCTGTTTCCATCGCCTGCCCGGGCAAAGGGCGTTTTCCCTGGCGGAGCTGTCTCAGCTCAAGAGCCTTTCCGACACCTTGCTGCCACTGGTCGAGCACCATGGTCAGTTGCTCGACCAGGGCCTCGTACGCCGCATCGGCACGCCCCCGGCCGACCTTGAAGCTGGTTCGCTGCGCCACGCCTTTGGCGAGCGCCTGGTCCAGGAAGCGGTCAGGCTTTCTACCCGCGAGGAGGAAGTGTGCATCGGCCTGCTGACAGGCGGCACGGTGCCGGAAATGGCGCAGAAGCTGAATGTGAAGAACAGCTCGATCGAAACCTACCTAAAGCGCGCCACCGCCAAGCTGGGGGTCAGTGGCCGCCATGGGCTGGCGAAATGGATGGCCGGCGCCTGACTGCACGAGAGCCCGTGATGCCCCCACACGCCCTGACCCTGTGCGCCGCGCTGCTGTGCGGCTGCTCCCTGGTACCGGACTATCAGCGCCCCGCCGCCCCTGTGCCCGGCCAGTTCCCTCAAGGCCCGGCCTATCAGGGCGACGCGTTGGCCCGCCAGCCCGCCGAGGACTGGCGGCAGGTGTTCCAGGACCCGGTGCTGCGCCAACTGATCGACAGCGCGCTGGCCAACAACCGCGACCTGCGCGAGGCTGCGCTGAACGTCGAAGCCTACCGCGCCCAGTACCGCATCCAGCGCGCCGACTTGCTGCCGAAGGTGTCTGCCGACGCCACGGGCAAGCGCCAGTACCTGCCGCGGGGTGTGACCGGCACCGACCAGGGGATGATTACCTCGACCTATGCCGCAACCCTGGGCATCAGCGCCTACGAACTGGACCTGTTCGGCCGCCTGCGCAGCCTCAGTGACCAGGCGCTGCTGACTTACCTGGCCAGTGAACAAGCGCGGCGAAGCACACAGCTGAGCCTGGTGGCCAGCGTTGCCAGCGCCTACCTGACCTGGCGCGCCGATCAGGAGCTGCTGGTGTTGGCCAAGGACACCCTGGCCGCCGACGAACGCAGCCTGCGCTTGACCAGTGCCCAGCGCCGCGCCGGCACGGTATCGGCGCTGGACCAGATCCAGTCACGCACCAGCGTCGACAGCACCCGTGCCACGGTGGCGCGCTACAAACGCCAGGTGGCCCAGGACCTCAATCAGTTGTCCTTGTTGGTGGGTACCGCCGTGGCGGGCGACCTGGCCGCCCTGCCCTTGGCCGACGAGCAGATCGCCGGGTTGCCGGCCGGGTTGCCTTCGGACCTGCTGCGCCGCCGCCCGGACATCGTCCAGGCGGAATATCAGCTGCGTGCGGCCAATGCCAATATCGGCGCGGCGCGGGCGGCGTTCTTCCCCAGTATCAGCCTCACCGCCAACGCCGGCAGCACCAGCCCGCAACTGAGCGGCCTGTTCGACGGCGGCAGCGGCACCTGGCTGTTTCAGCCACAGATCAGCCTGCCGATATTCACCGCTGGCAGGCTGCGCGCCAGCCTGGATTATGCAGCGTTACAGAAGGACATTCAGGTGGCGCAGTACGAGAAAGCCATCCAGAGCGCGTTCCAGGAGGTGGCCGATGGCCTGGCAGCGCGGGCGACCTATCAGCGACAGCTGCAGGCCCAGCACGATCTTGTGGCGTCGAACCAGCGGTATTACAACCTGGCCGAGCATCGTTACCGGATCGGCGTGGACAGCAGCCTGACCTTTCTCGATGCACAGCGCTCGCTGTTCACGGCGCAGCAGGGGTTGATCAGCGACCGCCTGGCGCAGCTGGTGGCGGAAGTGAACCTGTATGCGGCGCTGGGTGGGGGGTGGCAGGAGGCCGCAGAGCGGCCTCGGTAACGCTTACACCGCGCTCAGGTGCTCGTAGAGAATGGTTGCGCCGACCAGCATCAGCACGATGCCACCGACGATCTCGGCGCGCTTGCCCACCACCGAACCCAACGCACGCCCGAGCATGGTACCAAGGGTCACCATGGTCATGGTCGCCAGGCCGATCGCCGCGGCCGCCACCCAGATGTTGACGTCGACGAAGGCCAGGCCGACGCCCACTGCCAGGGCATCGATACTGGTGGCAACCGCAGTCACCGCAAGGATCCAGAACGAGTGCTGGCTCTGTTTTTCCACTTCTTCGTCATCCGGCTTCAGGCCGGCATGCACCATGTGCGCGCCCAGCAGCAGCAACAGGGCAAAGGCGATCCAGTGGTCCCACTGTTCGACATACTGGCTGGCCGCCTGGCCAAGCAGCCAGCCGATGACCGGAGTGAGGGCCTCGATGACGCCGAAGATCAGGCCGGTGCGCAGGGCTTCGGCCAGGCGTGGCTTGTGCAGGCTGGAACCTTTGCCAATGGCGGCCGCGAAGGCGTCCGTAGACATGGCGAAGGCGAGAAAGGCGAGGGAAATGGGATTCAACGATCAGACTCCAGCCGGGCAACGAGTCAACGACAGACGACCTGCAGGCCCGGTTTGGCTGCAGGAAGGTCGTTGGTCTCGCCAATCCGGGTGGATGCGCTGGCCATGGCAGGTTGCCAAATATGTTGACCAGAGCGCCTTTGCAGTGTGCGAAGGCAGGCTACTCCCCAATGAGTGGCGCGATGATACCAGCGTAAAGAGAAAAAAGCGTGAAAATCCACTTGCAGTAGGTGAAATCAAAAAATGCCCTGATCAACGGGCCCCTCTCACCACATCCGAACCCAGCGCTGCAGGCAATGCAGGGCAACAACGGCTCAACGTATTGGCATGGAACGGTTTAATTGCACGCACATTGAAAGCAGATGGTCAACTATTAAAAGTGCCAGTGGCGACCCACCTAAATTTCGCTATTGTTTCTTTTGCCAAAATTATGCCAGGAGGAACAAACGATGAGCAACTATGCCCCCTACGGTTGGAAAACCGTGACTCAGCACTCCACCCTCGCATTCAATGGTGAACTATTCGATGACAGGCTCGGCGGGTATTCTCTCGGGAATGGCAGGCGCCTATATAATCCTCGACTGATGCGATTTTGCATCCCCGACAGCCTAAGTCCATTTCACATAGGCGGCATCAACAGCTACGCCTACTGCCAAGGAGACCCGATCAATTTCACTGATCCAAGTGGCCACGCCCCCTCAATTCCAACAACGCATTCAAATCGAAAAGTCCCATCACTCCTGCAGCAGACATCAGTAAGAGTATCGCTCATGAAAATAAATAAATTATCGGAGCCTCTAAGAGGGAATGCTATTAAAGCCAGAAATGAACTACACAAACTAATGACCGATGATTTGAAGCGAATCTTTAAGGGTGAAAAACCGCTCATTTACAGTTTAGCCCAACTCGAAACATATCGTGACTGGCCAGACAGAGAGAGCATGACCAGGCATTCGGCAATTGTCGCCCCCGAGCGCTTCACTAGTGACCGCTTCGATAGAAGAGTGATTAAAAGGGATCGAGACTTACTTATAAATGCAGGGATCGAGAACGCCACAGAGGATCAAAAAGATCAAGCCATGTTAGCACTGTACAATATAAGAGAAAACATCCGCCCACGTGACCCTATAGTCTTACAGCTATTTTATGCAGGCGTTGTGCTCGAGTATCGTAAAAAAAGGCCATTCTTTAATGATAATCCGGACCTCAAAAATGAAGCAAAAAGGTATCTGCGCCAAAAAGGTATAATGCCCCAAAAGTGATCGCCTGGCGAGTGCGTTAAAGTGCTGCCTGTATGGAACGATCAAAATTTTTGAATGAGCTCAATGACGCAATGAAACGTACCCGAACACGGTGAAATCAACATCAACTGTTCATCCGATTTCAGATCTGGCATTGCGCGCAACCACTAGACTGATTGATTGGCTGTTCGATGCCATGAGCGCATTGGGCACGTTGTGAAATCTGTATAGCTGGGGGGCTGCCACACGTGGAGGTGTGCGATGAGCCAGTTCAAGCGTCTGTTGGTCATGCTCGGCCCGCAAATGCGCCATACCCCGGCGCTGCAGCGCGCTGCGGCGCTGGCGGAGTCCAGTGGTGCCCTGCTGGATATCAATGTGTTCGTCGACGATGTCGACACCTTCGGCCTGATGAGCGATGGCCGCGAGCGTGAGCGGCTGCTCGGCGACAACCGCCAGTGGCTGGCCGACGAGGCCGAGCAACTGGGCAACGCCGGGCTCGATGTGTCCACCGAACTGCTGCTGACCCGCGACCCTCTGGGCAGTGCGCTCGAACGTATCCAACGGCTGGGTTGCGACCTGCTGGTCAAGGACGTGCAGCACGAACCGGTACTCAAGCGCCTTCTGGTCACGCCGCTGGACTGGCAATTGCTCAAGGAAAGCCCGGTGGCCGTGCACTTGGTCAGCGACATTCGCCTACCGCTGCCCCGGCAGATTGCGGCGGCGGTCGATCTGAACTGCCACGGTGCGGGCGAACACCTGGACGACCAGGTGATTTACAGCGCCCATGCCCTGGCCCTGCAATGCAACGCCGAACTGCACTTGCTGCATGTATGCGATGCGGCCAAGACCCATATCGCCGACTTCGGTGCCGGCACCATAACCATGCCGGGGTTCGATGGCAGCGTGCGCACGGCGCAGCGGGCAGCGTTCAACCGGCTGGGTGACCATCACCAGATACCCCTGGAGCGGCGGCATTTTGTCGAAGGTGCGGCGATCCGGGCGATTGCCCAGTTCGTTAGCCACAGCCGGGTCGATGTGATCGTGATGGGCAGCCATCGGCATGATGCGATGCAGACGTTCCTGGGCGGCACCACGGCCCATGTGCTGGAGCATCCGCTGTGCAACGTACTGGCGATCAGGGCTGCTCACTGATTAGCGCACTGCCTGAGCCGGCCTTTTCGCGGGCCTGCCCGCCCCCACAGGTATACCAGCAGCCTGAAGCCCGCCGGTGCCGGTGGGAGCGGGCTTGCCCGCGAAAAGGCCAGGCCTGCCAACCAAATGGTATCTGGTACACCAGTGCCACTTAAAATTAATGCATTTGATAATGATTCGTAGTATTTTCTCGGCGCTTCCCACACTCCTCTCCAGCGCCCTACTCCAGGATCGTACCGTCGATGCGTCGCACGTTCGTTTCGCTTTGTGTGCTTCAAGCTCTCTCCCCGCTGGCCTTTGCCGAGCCTGAGCCGCTCGGCGACAACGCCCAGGTCGAACTCCAGGCCCTGAACATCACCAGCAGCGCCGACAGCGAGCGCGCCGATGGCCCGGTGGACGGCTACAAGGCCAGCCGCTCGGCCAGCGCCACACGCACCGACACGGCCCTGCACGAGACCCCGCAGTCGATCAGCGTGGTGCCCAAGGATGTGCTTGAAGACACCGGTGCCACTCGCCTGCAGGATGGCCTGGACTATGCCGGTGGCGTTGGCCGTGCCAACAACTTTGGTGGCCAGGGCCTGACCACCTTCACCGTGCGCGGCTTCACCACCGGCGAATTCTACCGCAACGGCTTCCCGATCAACCGTGGCTACCCCAACGCCCCCGACGCCAACACCGTCGAGCGCCTGGAAGTGATCCGCGGCCCGGCCACCAGCCTGTATGGCCGTGGCGACCCCGGCGGCACCTTCAATGTGGTCAGCAAGCAACCCCTGGCCGAGCCCAAGGTCACCCTGGGCAGCCAGTTCGATGACCAGGGCATGCACCGTGCAACCCTCGACGCCACCGGCCCGCTCAACGCCGACGGCTCGCTGGCCTATCGCCTGAATGTGCTGGGTGAAGGTGGCGACAGTTTCCGTGACGATGTCGAAAGCGAGCGCTACGACGTAGCGCCGGTGATCAGCTGGCAGGTCAACGATGCCACCAAGGTCACCTTCGAAGGCGACTTCATGCGCAACAACCACCCACTGGACCGCGGCCTGACCCGCCTGCCCGGCCAGCTCGGCAGAGCCTCGCGCGACACCAACATCTGGGAAAAAGGCAGCGACAACCTGCTGCACAACGACAACAACATGGCCCAGCTGCGCTTCGAGCACCTGCTCAACGACAACTGGACCTTGGGTGGCGGCATGCAATGGCTGGACGGCTCGCTCAAGGGCAACGCCGTGGAAGCCAACGGCCTGCAGCCTGACGGCCGCACGCTGGGGCGCAACTTCAACTACCGCAAGCTGGCGTGGACCGACCGCGATTACCAGCTCAACCTTACCGGGCACTTCGACACCGGCGGCTTCAGCCATACGCTGCTGACCGGCATCGAGTACGAAGATTACGACTACAGCTCGATCATCCAGCGCTCGGCTGCAGGGACCGGCGCCTATCCGATCGACATCTTCGACCCGGTGCTGGGCCAGACACGCCCTGCCCTGACCCGCACCACCACCCATGACAAGGAAAACCTCAAGACCTGGGCGGCGTTCATCCAGGATCAGGTGGCCCTGACAGAGCGCCTGAAAGCCCTTGCCGGTGTGCGCTTCGAGCGCTTCGAGCACGACTACGACAACAAGCTCAACAATGCCGGTGACTTCAACAAGGGCGAAAACGGCGTCACTCCACGCTTCGGCCTGATCTACGACCTGACCGATACCGTTGCCGTTTACGCCAACACCGCGCGCTCGTTCAAGCCCAACAGCGGCGCCAGCCTGCAAGGCACTGGCTTCGATCCGGAAAAAGGCACGTCATACGAGCTGGGCGTGAAGTGGGAGGCGCTGGACCGCCAGCTCAGCGTCGACGCCGCGATCTACCACATCGTCAAGGAAAACGTGCTGACCCGCGACCCGAACGACCCCAGCGGCACCTACAGTGTCGCTGCCGGCGAAGTGCGTAGCCGCGGCCTGGACATCAACGTCGCGGGCAACCTGACGCCGGAATGGCGGATGATCGGTGGCTATGCGTACGTCGACGCCGAGGTGACCAAGGACAACAGCATCCCCACCGGCACCCGCCTGGCGAACATCCCGCGCAACAGCTTCAGCCTGCTCAATACCTATGAGTTCCAGGACGGGCTGGCCAAGGGGCTGGGACTGGGGGTTGGCGTGAAATACGTGGACGACCGCGCCGGGCAGACGGCAGCGACGACCTACACCATGGAGCGCTATAGCGTGGTCGACCTGTTGAGCTTCTACAAGGTCAACGAGCACGTGCGCTTGAACCTGGATGTGAAGAACGTGTTCAACAAGGGGTATGACGAGGGGGCGTTCAACACCTACGTGTACCCTGGCGCGCCGCGCACGGTGCAGGCTGGGGTTTCCTACACCTTCTAGAAGGCTGGGGCCGCATTGCGGCCCCCGGCATCAGAACCCTTTGCTGTAGAACAGCGAGTAGGATTCGATACCGTCGTTCGGCTGCTTGATGCCAGCATTGGAATAGTGAATCGCACGGACACCCACTTTCTGCTCGCCCGGCAGCTTCAAGCCGAAGCCGATGCGGTCTTCGAAGTTGACCGACGAACCAAGGCGCTGATCGCCCACGTCGGTCTTGGAGAAGGCCGCCAGGCCAATACCGGCTTCGATGTAGGGGGTGTAGGTGAAACCACTGAACTCATAGGTGAACACCGGGCTGAACGACAGCGAGTGGGCGCCGCTGGCATCACCACCTTCCCAGTAGGTGTAGGCTGCGTCCCAGTAGCCGGTTACATAACCGATGTCACTCTGCAGCCACTTATTGTCCCAGTCGAACGACATACCGAGACGGTAGGTCATATCGCCCTGGCTGGTGACCCCCACGGCTCCGGACACCTGCGCGGCCTGGGCCAGGCTGGTGCCGGCGGCGGCCAATAAGGCGACAACCAGCGTGCTGGCAAGACGTTTTTTCATCAATGACTTCTCCTGATGGTCAACACGGGCAAGTCGTTGCCACTGGCAACGTTTGCTGACAAATGGGGGCTTGGGCCCCTCGATTTTTGCGGTGAGCGGTGCATCCAACCGGTCACACGGAGTAATACTTTTCTAATTATTGTCCAGATAATCAGAAAGTTGAAAGTGAATTGCCAGCATTGCTTGCATTTACCTACGCTTACGAACCACCTCAGTCGTATTCGGCCTCCTCATGTTCCCCCAGCAAGCGCCGTTGCCGTGGTGTCGCTTGCGCCAGCACCTGCGGGTTGAATTGCCAGCGCAGGTAGGGGGAAAACTTCTGCGCCACCATGCGCCTGCCGTAGTGCACCTGCAGCATGTCGCGCTCGCGCCCCTGGCTGCAGTTGGCGCCACCGCTGTGCCAGAGATCGCTGCGAAACAGCAGCGCGTCGCCCGCCTGGCACAGCACTGGCCGCGCTTCACGGCCCTGCCAATGGCACTCGCCTGGTTGCGGAGGGCGCGCAGCGCGGTGGCTACCAGGCACTACCCAGGTGGGACCGATGTCGACGTCGATATCGCTCAGGTACACCTGTGCAGTCAGAATTTGCATGGGCTGACAAAAATCGCCGCGTGTAACCAGCCATTCCGGCAACACCATGGGCAGATGATCCAGGTGCAGGCCCATGCCTGGGTAACCAGGGTGGCTGCGCCAGGCGGTCTGGCCAATCACGTGGCAGTCTGCGCCTAGCGCAGCTTCGGCGAGGTCGATCAACGGCGAAAGGTCGAGAAAGGGCAACCACAGTGGGTCGCGATTGAAGACGCACTTGTAGTGTTCCAGCAGGCCTTGGTAATCCCAGTGCAGTGGCTGCAGGTCGTCGATGGCGCCGCGCAGCAGCGCTACGCGCAAGCCATCGAGCACACCGCGCAACAGTAGGTAGCCTTGCTCCTGCAGCGTTTGCAGTTGTGGCTCGAGGCTCATGCCGACAGGCTCCTGCTCAGGCGGAGTGCAGCTGCACTCCGCCTGTTGTTACCGATCAGTGCCAGTTCAGGCTTGCAGTGGCAGGCGTCTTGCCATTCACCGTGACCATCTGCTGGACCGTAGTACCCTGCCCGTGGCCGACGACCTTGTACTGGCCCGGCGGTAGCTGGACATACACCAGCGGGCCGACATCCTGAAGGCTCAACACCGACTTGCCTTGTGCATTCTGGATATCGACTGCGGCACCGCTTTCGAACTGGCCGTGGGCTCCGGTCGACAGTTCGACGTGCAGGTCGTAACCCTTGGTGTGGCGCATGGCATTGGCCTCATCCTGCCCGATACCGCCTTCCAGGTAGCGCACGCCATTCTGCTCCTGCGGTTGCAGTTGCACGGCTTGCATGTCGATGGGGGCGTTGTGGTCGTCCACTTCGCCAGCGACGGCCAGGGTCCAGGGCAGCGCCAGTGTGATCAGCAACGTGGCGCCCAAAGCATAGTGATGGTTACGCATGGTCAGCTCCTCCTCAAGGAGATGGCTTACCTAATGTTTGACCCCAGCCAATGCCGTTGTTCACGCCGTTCGCCGCTCTTCGAGCAGTTTCACGAACATGCTCAGGCTGCGCGAAACCGTGCCGCGCCGCCACACCAGCCAGGTCTTGAGGTAACGGAACTGTTCCTGCATCGGCCAGGCGCAGACCGTGCTGCAGCCAGGCATGTTGTCGAGCATGCTGCGCGGCAGCATGGCCAGCCCGGCGCCAGCGCTGACACAGGCGAGCATGCCGTGGTACGACTCCATTTCGTGGATCTTGCCTGGCACCGCCTGGTCCTGGACGAACCAGTTCTCGAAGTGGTGGCGATACGAGCAGTTGGCACGGAAGGCGTAGATGCTCGCGCCGTTGACGTCCTGGGCACGGGTGACCGGGGCGTGGTTGAGCGGCGAGATGATCACCATCTCTTCCTCGAACACCGGCATGCCTTCAAGCGTGGGGTGCAACAGCGGGCCGTCGACGAAGGCCGCCACCAGGCGCCCCGACAGCACGCCTTCGAGCATGGTCCCGGAAGGCCCGGTGGACAGGTCGAGGTCGACTTTCGGGTAGCGCTGGTTGTAGGCGGCCAGCAGCGCCGGGATACGCACCGCCGCCGTACTTTCCAGCGAACCCAGGGCGAAGGTGCCCTGCGGGTCCTCGCCAGCCACGGTCAGCCGCGCCTCGTGCACCAGGTCGAGGATGCGCCGGGTGTACTCAAGGAAGTTCCAGCCGGCCGGCGACAGGCGCAGGCGGCTTTTTTCGCGGATGAACAGCTCGACGCCAAGGTCTTCCTCCAGCTGCTTGATGCGCGTGGTCAGGTTCGACGGCACCCGATGGATGTGCTGGGCGGCGGCGCTGATGCTGCCCTGCTCGGCCACGGCCTTGAAGATCTCCAGTTGCACCAGGTCCACAATCATTCTCCAAATGTGAATGTTTCGCTCATTATTATTCAGTTTTCATTAAAGCCATAGCCCACTAGTCTGGCCTCACTGATTAACAAACGAGAGTGTCCAGCCATGAGTGCGATCAGCAGCCTGACCCACGCCATCTCCGTCGACCCCTTCAGCGGCGAGCAGATTGGCGCCTACCCGTTTGACACCGACGCCGCACTGGAAGCGGCGCTGCAACGTGCCAAGGCTGGCTACGGCCAGTGGCGCCAAGTGTCGCTGGGTCAGCGCAGCGAGTACCTGCTCGCCTTGGCCAGCACCCTCGAAGCCAAGGCCGAAGCCTTCGCGCAGATGATCAGCCGCGAAATCGGCAAGCCGATCGCCCAGGCCCGCGGTGAAGTCGGCAAGTGCGTCGGCCTGTGCCGCTGGTATGCCGAGCACGGCCCGGCCATGCTGGCCGCAGAGCCAACCCAGGTCGAGAAAGCCCGCATCGAGTACCGCCCGCTGGGCCCGATCCTCGCCGTGATGCCATGGAACTTCCCGGTCTGGCAGGTGCTGCGTGGCGCGGTGCCGGCAATCCTGGCGGGCAACACCTATGTGCTCAAGCATGCGCCGAACGTGATGGGCAGCGCCTACTTGCTGGGTGAACTGTTCAAGGATGCCGGCCTGCCTGAAGGCGTGTTCGAGGTCCTGAACGTCACCCCGGACGGTGTTACCCGCGCCATCAATGACGTGCGCATCGCTGCCGTGACCCTGACCGGCAGCGTGCGCGCCGGCATGGCCATCGGCGCCCAGGCAGGTGCCGCGCTGAAGAAGTGCGTGCTGGAGCTGGGGGGTTCCGACCCGTTCATCGTGCTGGCCGATGCCGACCTGGATGCGGCTGTACAGGCCGCCGTCATTGGCCGCTACCAGAACACAGGCCAGGTCTGCGCCGCCGCCAAGCGCCTGATCATCGAAGAAGGCATTGTCGAGGCGTTCACCAGCAAGTTCGTCGAAGCCACGCGCAAGCTGAAGCTCGGCAACCCGCTGGAAGATGACACCTACATCGGCCCGATGGCCCGTTACGACCTGCGTGACGAACTGGATGGCCAGGTGCAGGCGACGCTGGCCGAAGGCGCCACCCTGCTGCTGGGCGGCAACAAGGTCGAAGGCGTGGGCAACTTCTACGCACCGACCGTGTTCGCCAACGTCACGCCGGACATGACAGCCTTCAAGCAGGAACTGTTCGGGCCGGTGGCGGCGATCATCACTGCCCGTGATGCCGAGCATGCGGTGGAGTTGGCCAACGACAGCGAGTTCGGCCTGGCCTCGACCATCTACACGGCCGACTATGCGCTGGCCGAGCGCATGACCGCAGCGCTGGATACCGGTGGCGTGTTCATCAACGGTTACTGCGCTTCGGACCCCCGCGTGGCGTTTGGTGGCGTGAAGAAGAGCGGCTTCGGGCGCGAGCTGTCGCACTTTGGTGTACGCGAGTTCACCAATGCCCAGACTGTCTGGCTGGACCGTAACTGATTTAAAAGCCTGGGGCCGCTGTGCGGCCCTTTCGCGACACAAGGCCGCTCCTACAGGATTACGCATTCCTCTGTAGGAGCGGCCTTGTGTCGCGAAAGGGCTGCACAGCAGCCCCAGGATCTCAATCCCGGATCTGGTCCTTGACCCAATCCAGCATCCCCCCCGGCACGATCAGTTCATGCCGCGCCCGCGAACAGGCGGTATACAACCCCGCCAGCATCCGCGCCCGCTCGTTGCGGTTGCCTGCCGTAGACGGCGCCACCATCAGCTCCGGCGACACCATCACCCGGGCAAACTCCATGTTCTTCACATCTCGCACCCGCCCAAGGAACAGCTTCGGCGCCTTGTCCCAGCGGTAACGGCTCTTGGCCTTGGCAAAATGCTCAGGGGTATAGCCTTTGCGCAGCATGCCGGCCACGGCGACAAAGGCCTTGTCGTCGCCCTTGTCCTGCTCCAGTGCCTGCCAGCTGGGGTAACGGAACAGCATCGGATGGCGTGCCCGGGTACCGTAGCGGTACAGCTCGATGCAATCTTCGACGAACAGCTCGAAGTCCTTGCGCGCGCTTTGCAGCAGCACGAACGGCACCCCTTGATGGGTCAGGCGCTGGAACCAGCCGAACAGGCCCCACTCATCATCGACGATCAATGCGGTCGGCTGTTCGGGCACCGTCACGGTGTCGAAGAAGCTCACCCGCGTGTAATGCTCGGCACTGCCGCTGAAAGCTGCCTGGACAGCCGCCGGGTGCGCCTGGATCAACGGGTTCAGCACGCCGTCCATGGCCGGGCCGGCGCGCAAGGAATGGTCGATGTAGCGCTGGCGGATGAAATTGCCATGGTGAGGGCTGAGGCCGTTGAGGTTCTGCAGCTCGTCACCCAGGGCGATGACCGACTGCGGGCTGCGGTCGAGTACCGCGAGCATCGGTGCCGACAACTCATGGGCTTCGTCGACGATGACGTGGCTGTAGCGGCTGTCGATCACTTCGGCGGTCAACGACAACAGCTTGACCCGGTGGTAATCACGCACCGGCAGCTGGATTTCGCGTGCCGAAGGGCGGATCAGTTCCTGCCAGTACAGGCGGGCCTTTTCCAGCAACACTTCCTGGTCCAGCGGCGTGGTCCCTGGCCCGGCCCAGGGCAAGTGATGCAACTGCAACTGGCTGTCACCGCTGCGGCAGAAGCTGCGCACGGCCTTGATGCACAGGGCCACCACATCGCGTGCGGCCAGCGGGCCGATGTCAGGGATATTCAGCCAGCGCACCACTTGCGCTTCCTGCGGGCGCCAGGACAGTTTGGTCCGGTACGGGTCGCGTAGCCTCCAGCCGTTGCTGGTGAGGTCGCGGTTGAGGAGCTCGTCGGCCAGTTGGCCGAAGGTCAGTGCCGTGTAGGCCTGGGCATCCTTCACCCGCGCCTGCAACGCCCGCAGCTGGCTTTCGGTGAGGGCCAGCAACAAGGTGCGCTGGGGGTCGAGCAGTCGCGCAAACTGGTGGATCAGGAACGTCTTGCCAGTACCGGCGAAACCCTGCACGGCAACCGATTCGTCCACGCCGCTAAGGAACTCGCGCAGCAGGCGGTTCTGTTGGTCACTCAGCATCAGGTCGCTGGCCAGCGAGGGCAGGTACACCGGGTGCAGCGGCGTGACACGCTGGCGGTAGGTGTCGGCGAACTGGAAATTCCACTGGCCTTCGGCGTCCTGGAACTCGTCGACCTGGTACTCGGTTTCAGCCGACACCAGGGCGACACCGTTCTCACCCAGCATGCCCAGGCCCATGGCGAACGCTTCGCGGTCGAAATGCTGCGCTACCTGCCCTTGGAAGCGGCCTGGGGCGGCGCCTTCGACGTCATTGGCGATGCGCACGATTTCGGCGAACCGGCGCTGCTGCGCATCCGCCGAGGCACTGGCCGGTTGCCGCGGCAGGTTCTGCACGAACAACACGGCGGCAGCCTCCAGCAGGCTGGCGGTCGGGAAGAAGTCGGTGGCGGTGGTCGCGCTGGCCAGGCGGTCGGCCTGGTCGCTGGGCAAAGGCAGGAAGAACATCGGGACCTCGGGTGGACACTGCCGGGCACGATAGCAATTTTCTAAGGGGAATGCTGGGTTGTCTGTGCCGGCCTCTTCGCGGGCAAGCCCGCTCCCACAGGGATATCACAAGGCTTGAAGGCAGCGCAGTACCTGTGGGAGGGGTTTACCCGCGAAGAGGCCGGCACGGGCAAAACCCCATCTCAGCGTCTGCTAAGCCTGAACGCCTCGCTAGCAAACTTCTTGAACAACTACCGGTAAAGCCTTGAAAAACCGACAAATACTAAAACCACCAAGTAGTACCTGTGGGAGCGGGTTTACCCGCGAAGAGGCCGGCACAGACAACAAGGTCAGCTCCTGCGCCTTTTGAGTGTCTCGCTCGGAAATTCCTTGAACAATTGCCGGTAACTCTCTGAAAACCTTCCCAAATGCCAGAACGACCAGCGCATGGCCACTTCGGCCACGGTTACTTCACCGCCACTTAACAGGTCCCGCCGCGCGCCGTTTAGCCGACGCAAGCGCAGCCAGTGCGCCGGCGGCATCCCGGTAAACGCCTTGAACGCTTGCTGCAGCTGGCGCAACGACACACCGGCCACCTCGGCCAACTCCACCAGATTGAGGGTTTCTTCCGGGCAATCTGCTGCCCATTCACTGACCCGTTGCATGATCGCCCGCTCCTCGCCACGCCGCCCAAGCGCCCCGCCTTGCAAACGCTGGCAGGCGTTGTCGAGGATGAACAGGCAGTCTTCGAGCAACTGCTCGGCCAGTGCCTGCCCTTGCAGTGGGCAATCAGCCTGGCCTAGGCGGGTCAAGGTGGCGCTAAGCCAACTGCCGAACAACGCATTCTGCCCGCTGCCCAACGGCACCATGAACAACCCTTCGAGCCGTTGCGGGTCCAGCCCGTGGCGGGCAAGAAACGCCTGGTCGAACACCACCGCCACCTCCTGGTAGTTCTCCGGCGTGATCCAGATATTGCGGCTCTGCTCGTTGAGCAGGTACAGGCTGTTTTCGCTCTGGTCGAAACAGAACGCCAACGAACCGCTCGGCGCACGGAAGAACTGCTCGACCCGAGTATTCAGGCGCTCCTCGTACACCTCCACGCCATCGAGCCCCAGGCAGCGCAACTGGCCGCTGAAATGCCCTGGCGACATTTGCCGGTATTGCTGCTGCCAACCGGGGGTGGCGCGCACCTGTTCGGTGACATCCGTGGTGTGGAAAGCCTGAACTTGCAAGGCATTGGGCGCTGTCACGCGTTGTCCTATTTGCACTCTTTTGGTGCATTCATGACTGAAGAAAGTGGATAGATGGCTTTGCGGGCCTGGCCCCAAGATAGTCTCCAGCGCGCCACCTGGGAAGTCACCGGCACCTGCCGCGCACACAAAAACCCAACCAAGAGGTCTGTATGAACGCCCCCTTCGATCAGCTGTCCACCTGGCTGAAAGAACACCGCATCACTGAAGTCGAATGCGTGATCAGCGACCTGACCGGCATCGCCCGCGGCAAGATCGCACCGACCGCCAAGTTCCTGCACGAACGCGGCATGCGCCTGCCCGAAAGCGTGCTGCTGCAGACCGTCACCGGCGATTATGTCGATGACGAGATCTACTACAGCCTGCTCGATGCGGCCGATATCGACATGGTCTGCCGCCCCGACCCGACAGCGGTCTACCAGATCCCGTGGGCCATCGAACCTACCGCCATCGTGATCCACGATACCTTCGACAAGCAGGGCAACCCGATCGAGCTGTCGCCCCGCAACGTGCTGAAGAAAGTGCTCAAGCTGTATGCCGACAAAGGCTGGCAGCCGATTGTCGCGCCGGAAATGGAGTTCTACCTGACCCAGCGCTGCGAAGACCCGGACCTGCCCCTGCAGGTGCCGCTGGGCCGCTCGGGCCGCGCCGAAAGCGGGCGTCAGTCGTTTTCGATCGACGCCGCCAACGAATTCGACCCGCTGTTCGAAGACGTCTACGACTGGTGTGAGCTGCAGGGCCTTGACCTGGACACGCTGATCCACGAAGACGGCCCGGCGCAGATGGAGATCAACTTCCGCCACGGCGACGCACTGGACTTGGCCGACCAGATCACCGTATTCAAGCGCACCATGCGTGAAGCCGCGCTCAAACATAACGTCACCGCCACCTTCATGGCCAAGCCGATCACCGACGAGCCGGGCAGTGCCATGCACCTGCACCAGAGCGTGGTCGACATTGCCACCGGCAAGCCGGTGTTCGCCAATGACGATGGCAGCATGAGCGAACTGTTCCTGCACCACATCGGTGGCCTGCAGAAGTACATCCCCAAGCTGCTGCCGATGTTCGCGCCGAACGTCAACTCGTTCCGCCGCTTCCTGCCGGACACCTCGGCACCGGTCAACGTCGAGTGGGGCGAGGAAAACCGCACCGCCGGGCTGCGCGTTCCGACCTCCAGCCCCGATGCCATGCGCGTCGAAAACCGCCTGCCGGGTGCCGATGCCAACCCTTACCTGGCGATCGCCGCCAGCCTGCTGTGCGGTTACCTGGGCATGGTCGAGAGGATCGAGCCGAGCGCGCCAGTGCAGGGCCGTGCCTATGAGCGGCGCAACCTGCGCTTGCCGATCACCATCGAAGATGCGCTGCAGCACATGGAAGATTGCGAGACCGTGCAGCAGTACCTGGGCAAGCAGTTCGTCCAGGGCTACGTCGCGGTCAAGCGCGCCGAGCATGAAAACTTCAAGCGCGTCATCAGTTCCTGGGAGCGCGAGTTCCTGCTGCTGAGCGTGTAATGCCCCGGGGGCGCCAGGCGCCCCCCCTTGCACCGAATTCAAAGAACAAGACCAACGAGGTGTCGACATGCGTCATCTGCAAGCCCTGATCCCCGCCACATTCGCCCTGCTGTTCGGCGCTGCCGCCCAGGCCACGCCCAGCGTCAGCGTCTACAACTGGACCGACTACATCGGTGACACGACCCTGGCCGACTTCCAGGCCAGCAGCGGGATCAAGGTCGTCTATGACGTGTTCGACTCCAACGAAACCCTGGAAGGCAAGCTGCTCGCCGGCCGCACCGGTTACGACGTGGTGGTGCCGTCCAACCACTTCCTGGCCCGCCAGGCCCAGGCCGGTGCATTCCTGCCACTGGACCGCAGCAAGCTGCCGAACTGGCAGCACCTGGACCCGAAGCTGCTCAAGCAGCTTGAGCAGAACGACCCAGGCAACCAGTACGCGGTGCCGTACCTGTGGGGCACCAACGGCATCGGCTACAACGTCGAAAAGGTCAAGGCCGCACTGGGCGTTGACCATATCGACTCCTGGGCGACCCTGTTCGAGCCGCAGAACCTGAAAAAGCTCAAGCAATGCGGCGTGGCCTTCATGGACTCGCCCGACGAGCTGTTCCCGGCGGTGCTCAACTACCTGGGCCTGGACCCGCGCAGCGAAAAGCCGGGCGACTATGCCAAGGCCGAAGCACGCCTGCTTGAGCTGCGCCCGTACATCACCTACTTCCACTCCTCCAAGTACGTATCGGACCTGGCCAACGGTGACATCTGCGTGGCCTTCGGCTACTCCGGCGACGTATTCCAGGCCGCCAACCGGGCGGTGGAAGCGAAGAACGGGGTCAAGATTGCCTACAGCATTCCCAAGGAAGGGAGCAACCTGTGGTTCGACCTGCTGGCGATCCCCAAGGACGCCAGCAACCCCGATCAGGCCCTGGCCTTCATCAACTACCTGCTCGACCCGAAGGTAATCGCCAAGGTCAGTGCCACGGTCGGCTACGCCAACGCCAACCCTGATGCCCAGGCCTACATGGACAAGTCGCTGGTCGACAACCCCGAGATCTACCCACCCCAGGCAGTACTGGACAAGCTTTACATCTCCAGCACCCCGAGCCCGAAGATCATGCGTGTCATGACCCGCTCCTGGAGCAAGATCAAGTCCAACCGCTGAACCGAGAACGCGCCATGCCTTTCGATACTCAACATACCGCATCGTACTACGCCGCCACGGCGCGTAACGCGGCGCCCTACCCCAGCCTCGACGGCGAACTGACGGCCGACGTTTGCGTGGTCGGTGGCGGCCTGACCGGGGTCAACACCGCACTGGAGCTGGCCGAACGCGGGCTCAGTGTGGTGCTGCTGGAAGGCCGGCGCATCGGCTGGGGCGCCAGCGGACGCAATGGCGGCCAACTGATTCGTGGCATCGGCCACGACGTCAGCGGCTTTGCCCGCTATGTCGGCCAGGACGGCGTGCAATACCTGAAGCAAGCGGGTATCGAGTCGGTGGCCCTGGTGGCTCGCCGTATCGAACAGTATGCGATTGCCTGCGACCTGCGCTGGGGCTTCTGCGAGCTGGCCAATACCTCGGCGCAGTTCACTGCCTTCAAGGATGAACAGGAAGAGTTGGCCAGCCTTGGCTACCGCCACGAAACCCGCCTGATCGGGCCCGAGGGCATGCACGAGATCGTCGCCAGCGACCAGTACGCCGGCGGCCTGGTGGACATGGGCTCGGGCCATCTGCACCCGCTCGATCTGGTCCAAGGCGAGGCGCGCGTGGCCCATGGCCTGGGCGTGCGCATCTTCGAGCAGAGCCCGGTGCTGCGCATCGAACATGGCCCCACAGTGACCGTGCATACGGCACGGGGCAAGGTGCGGGCGCAGAGCCTGGTGCTGGGCTGCAATGCTCACCTCGATGAGCTGGAGCCACGCCTGAGCGGTAAAGTGCTGCCCGCCGGCAGCTATGTGGTGGCAACCGAGCCGCTGCCGGAAGCACTGGCCAGCCAGCTGATCCCGCAGAACATGGCCATGTGCGACCAGAAAGTCGGCCTGGACTACTACCGCCTCACAGCCGACCGCCGTCTGCTGTTTGGCGGCGCCTGCCACTACTCCGGGCGCGACCCCAAGGACATCGCTGCCTACATGCGGCCGAAGGTGCTCAAGGTGTTCCCGCAACTGGCCGATGTGCGCATCGACTATCAGTGGGGCGGCATGATCGGCATCACCGCCAACCGCTTCCCGCAAGTGGGGCGGCTCAGCCAACATCCTAACGTCTTCTACGCCCAAGGCTATTCCGGGCATGGCCTCAATGTGACGCACTGGACGGCGAAGTTGCTGGCCGAAGGCATCGCACAGGGGCAAAGCCACGGGCTGGATGTGTTCAGCGCGGTACCTCATCTGACGTTCCCGGGCGGCAAGGCATTGCGCTCACCGCTGCTGGCGTTGGGGATGCTGTGGTACCGGTTGCGGGAGGCGCTGGGATAGCAAGGCGTAAGCCGTGAAAGCTGTGCCGCGTATAAGATCGAGCGCCGCCCGCGCGGCGCATCGCGGATAAATCCGCTCCCACATCTGTTTCGGGCCAATCCATTCTGTGAGGTCACCGCTGCCCGCCTCATTGGTACGGCTCTAGGGCAACCATGGCGCAACAGGTTCGGTACGTTGCAACAGATGTAGGAGCGGATTTATCCGCGATGCGCCGCGCGGGCGGCGCGCGATGTCACAGGCGCGCACTCGCTAAAGACATGCATTCAAGCTAATAAACCTTTTAACTGTAATTCATACGTTGTTGTTTTTTATCTATTTTTAAAAACCTAGAATCAACATTAATCACGCGATGAATCGCGCCCCTTCACTAAAGGCCTTGATACGCTCCACGCCTCGCGTGAGGCTCGAGAGGAAGCTGGATCAGACTGCTTTTCCTGAGACCACTGGCCTTCTGCCAAGCACCTGCTAGCGTTGTTCTGGCCGCCCCATCATGGATGCATGATCATCATGAAATCATTGCCTCGCGTTACCCTGCTGTGCGCCGCTTTGCTCGCTGTCGCTGCCTGCTCCAGCAACCGCGTGGATCCAAAGGACTATTCCGGCTTCCTCAAGGACTACAGTCGTCTGCAGGAAGCGAAAAGCCCATCGGGCGCACCCGTGATGCGCTGGATTGACCCCAAGGTAAACATCAATCAGTACACGCAGGTCTTCATCGAGCCCAGCCAGTTCTACCCCAAGCCGCAAGCGACAGCGGTCATTTCCCAGCAGACGCTGGCTGAAATCACCCGCTACTTCAACGATGCCTTGCGCCGTGAGCTGGGCAGCGTGCTGACGCTGGCCAAGGCGCCCGGCCCGGGCACCATCGTGGTACGCCCTGCGATTACCGCGGTATCCACCAGCAATGAAGGCCTCAAGCCTTACGAATTCATCCCGATCGCACTGGTTTCGGCGGGTGTCAACACGGCCATGGGTGGCCGCGACCAGCAGGTAGATGTTGGTGTCGAAGCGGCCTTTCTCGATGGCGGCAACCAGAAGGTGCTGGCCCAGGTGGTGCGCAAGGGCACAGGCAAAGAGCTGGAAAACGACACGACCAAGTTGACCCTCAACGATGTCAAGCCCGTGCTCGACGGCTGGGCCAAGGACATGCGCGCCAGCTTCATTACCCTCAAGAACAAGAGCAAGTAAGCGAAAGCCGCTCCGCTCGTCGGAGATCATGTAAAAACGCCATCACTGCCTGGCAGCCCTGCTTTACTCAAGCGGGCTGCCAGGCAGGCGGCACCGCAGACCAGGGACTGGTTGCACAAGCAGGCTGACAACAGCCGCTCGCTCCGGGCAAGCATCAGCGCCGCCCGGTTCCCTCTTCTCCCCGCCTTTTCCGCCCGCCTTCGCAGTCGTGTATCGGTTTTTCATTCATCGAATGCAATGGAGGCAATCATGTCTGATTCACTGCTCGCACCTTCGGTAGGCCTGTTTCCGGTGTCCTACCAGATAGGCAACAACGCCGCTGGCGCTGCGCGCCTGCAACTGGACCTGCTGGTTCACACCCCGGACCGCAGCGTCAATGGCACGGCCCAGATTACCCAGGCCATCAACCCACCGCTGGACCTGCACCTGGATGTCTGGGGCAGCTACACCTACCTCACCGTCCAGCCGCCGAGCGACGCCAGGATCCTGATCACTGCCCAGGGCAATCAGGGTGGGCCGCACGCCAACTCGCCCGTGCACTTCAAGTTCAGGGCGCTGCTCGATCCGACCTGGCAGCGCGGTGTGGCTGACTACGAGTACTTCAATGGCCAGCGCTGGGTGAGCGTGGATAACGTCCCGGTCACGCTGGAAGGCCAGCGCATCCAGCAGCTGGCCAATGTCGACCTGCACAGCGAACTGCACAACGCCACCCTGGAGGCGGCCATTGCCAACGGTGATGTCGCGCAGCTCAAGCAGCTGGCCACCGGCGGCCTCGACCAGGCCATTGCTGCGACCAAGTCCCCGGCCACCAAGGCCGCCAAGAAAGCCTGAGCTGGCAAGGAGATACACCATGGCAATCGGACTGTTCCATGTGCGCCTGAACGTCAGCAACGGCTTGCTCGGCGCACCAACCCTGACCCTCGACCTGCTGGTCAACACTGTGACCAAGAAGGTCTCCGGCAAGGCCCGCGCCAGCCAGGCCACGTACCCGCAGCAACCCTTCCAGGCCAACGTGTGGGGTGACTACAGCGAGCTGCAGTTCGCGCCGGCCGGCGCGCCCTCGATCGTCCTCAGCCTGGATGGCAGCCCCAGCGGCCCGCTCAGCCAGATCGCGCAGACCTTCCACCTGCACGGCCTGCTGGAAGCCGACTGGAGCAACGGCTCGGCCAGCTACCGTTACTTCAGTAACGGCCACTGGCTCGATCAGCATGGCCGAGTGCGCAAGGCGCCGGATGTGACCCACCAGGGCCGTCCGCAATTGGCGCAGCGGTTGAAGGCGGCCATCAACCAGCTGGAAAGCGTGTAACCCGCAACCAAGGTTCGCCGGCAAGCCAACTTGCCGGCGATACCACCATCAACACTCGACGAATGCCACCGCCAGGCCGCCGCGCGATGTCTCTTTATAGTTGGCATGCATATCGGCACCGGTGTCGCGCATGGTGCGGATCACCCGGTCGAGCGAGATGAAATGCTCACCGTCACCCCGCAGGGCCATCTGCACGGCATTGATCGCCTTCACTGCGGCAATCGCATTGCGCTCGATGCACGGCACCTGGACCAGCCCACCGACCGGGTCGCAGGTCAGCCCGAGGTTATGCTCCAGGGCAATCTCGGCGGCGTTTTCCAGTTGCGCTGGCGTGGCGCCCAGCACTTCGGCCAGGCCCGCCGCGGCCATCGAGCAGGCCGAGCCGACCTCCCCCTGGCAGCCGACTTCGGCACCTGAGATCGACGCATTCTTCTTGCACAGGATGCCGACTGCGGCAGCGGCCAGCAGAAACGCCACCACATCGTCGTCGCAGGCGCTCGGGTTGAACTTCATGTAGTAGTGCAACACCGCCGGGATGATGCCGGCAGCACCGTTGGTGGGCGCGGTGACCATGCGCCCGCCGGCGGCATTTTCTTCGTTGACCGCCAGGGCAAACAGGTTGACCCACTCCATGGCGCTCAAAGTCGAACCAATCACGTTGGGCTGCCCGGCCTCCTGCAAGGCGCGGTGCAGCCGTGCGGCGCGCCGCTTGACGTTGAGGCCACCGGGCAGGATGCCTTCGTTGCGCAGGCCGTTGTCGACGCAATCACGCATCGCTGCCCAGATCTTCAGCAGGCCTTCGCGCACCTGCGCTTCCGGGCGCCAGGCGCATTCGTTGGCCAGCATCAGTTGACCGACGCTCAGGTTATTGGCCTTGCACAAGGCCAGCAATTCGGCGCCGCTGGAAAACTCGTACGGCAGGTTGACGGCATTCGCCTCAGCCTGCGGTGCATCGATCTCGCCCTGCTCGACAATGAAGCCGCCACCGATGGAATAGTAGGTCTGCTGCAACAGGCTGCCCTGCCCACCGACTGCCTCCAGGGTCATGGCGTTGGGGTGATAAGGCAGGCTTTCGTCCAGCAGCAGCATGTCGCGGTCGTACTGGAACGGCAGTGGATGGCTGCCATCAAGCATCAGGCACTGCTCCTGCAGCAACTGATGGATGCGCGGCTCGATGGTGGCCGGGTCGATACGATCCGGCCACTGCCCCATCAGGCCGAGCAGGCAGGCGCGATCAGTGGCATGACCTACCCCGGTGGCAGAAAGCGAGCCATACAGGCGCACTTCAACACGCTGCACCTGTGCCAGCAGGCCTTGCTCACGCAACGCCTGGGCAAAGCTCGCCGCCGCCCGCATCGGGCCTACGGTATGGGAACTGGACGGGCCGATGCCAATCTTGAAAAGGTCGAAAACACTGATAGCCATACTAATGCCTGACCGTACCGGCGCTGAACGCTGCCGCACGGCTGTTTGAGAAAATTGAACGCTATTACCAATTTGCGCGATACTGCCGCGCTCACCGGTAGATGACCAACGAAACTTCCTAAGCAAGGCTTTAGTGGTACTAAACGATGCGACGGCAACTCAATGGCCAGATGTTCGTCTGGCTGCATGTCTTTTCCTGTGCGGCGCGGCACCTGTCGTTCACCCGCTGCGCCGAAGAACTGCACATTACCCCGGGCGCGGTCAGCCAGCAGATGCGTCAGCTCGAAGAACGCCTGGGCTACAAACTGTTCCTGCGTCGGGCGCGGGGGGTCGAACTGAGCGCCGAGGGCCAGCGCCTGGCACAGGCCGTGACCGAGGCCTATGGCAGCATCGAGGCCGAACTGCTGCGCCTGGATGCCGGGGAAATTCGCGGCACCTTGCGTTTGCGTTCAATTCCTTCGTTCCTGGCCAAGTGGCTCACTCCGCGGCTGCCGCGCTTCCAGCAGCGCTACCCGGACATCGCGCTGCGCCTGGTCGCCGAAGACAGCGCCCAGGCCTTGCACCCTGGCGACTTCGACCTGGCCATCGACCTCAACGACGGCAGTTACCCCGGCATGCTGTCGACCCCGTTGCTGGACGAACAGATCTTCCCGGTCTGTTCACCCGCGCTGCTGCGGGGCCGCCCGCCGCTGCATGGTCCGGCCGACCTGGCTCACTACCCGCTGCTGCATGACATCACCGCCTGGCGCGGCAGTTCGGAATACGCGGAGTGGGAGTTCTACCTGGAGGGTATCGGCGCCACCGGGCTGGATGTGCGCCGAGGGCATACCTTCAACCGTAACCACCTGACCATCGAAGCGGCGATCGCGGGCATCGGCGTGGCCATTGCGCGGCGCACACTGCTCAATGACGAGCTTGAACGCGGCGCCTTGATCGTGCCCTTCGGCCACCCCATCGCCAATCACAAACGTTACATGGTGCATTACCCGCCAGGCGGCCTGAACCAGCCCGGCGCCCGTGCGGTGCATGACTGGTTGGTAGAAGAAGCACAAAGCTTTCGCACCTTGCACCCACTGGCGCTACCGGCCTGATCATTCGGCGGCAATGTGCTTGATGTCGAAGTTGAACGACGGCACATAGCCGGTACCGAGCAGGTGCGGGCATTGCGAGGGCTTGTAGTCATCGCTGAGCAAGTCCTGCGTGCTGTCATAGCCCGGCATCGAAATCCCGGTCATGTTCAGCACCGTATGCGGCAGCGAGGCGATGCTGACCTGCTGGTCCTCCCTGGTCTTCAACTTCTGCAATTTGCCCGATTGCTCAGCTGACAGGTTGCCGCTTGACCAGATAAACGCCGAGGTCGACAGGTCATATTCATTGCCCATGCCATGGCCCAGCAGTTGCCGGCTGTCATCCAGCAGGTTCTCGCCATGGTCCGATGAGTAGACCAGCAGCGCTTTCTTCTGGCTGGCCGTCAGTTGCTGCATGATCGTGGACAGCAGCCAGTCGGTATACAAAACCGAATTGTCGTAATCGGCCGTGATCCGGTCTTTCTGGCTGCTGCTGGCAGGCTTGAACTGGGCAAAGTCACTGGGGTAACGCCGCGCGTATTGGAAGTGGCTGCCCTTGATATGAATGAATATTGCCTGCCGGCGCCCATTGGCCTTGCCCAGAACGCTCTGCAAGGCCGGCATCAGCGCACCGTCATAGCTGCGCTCCAGATACTGGCGGTATTGCGCTTCTGCGGCGATCTGCGGAATGATGCCGCCAAAGCTGTCTACCTCCTGTGAAGACAGCCAGTAAGTGTCGTATCCAGCCGCGCGCAGTATCCCTACCAGCGATTTGTTCGAGGCGATCAAGTCCCAGTCACGGATGGGTTCCAGGCTGAGCAGCGAAGGCACGGCAACCGATGTATAGGGCGCGGTGGTGCACATGCGGTTGAACTTGAACAGCCCCGGCTGCTGGTCGAGATGGGGCGTGGTTCGGTTGTGGTAACCGTACAGCGACCAGTTGTGCGGGCGCGAAGATTCGCCGATGACGAACACCAGTGTCTGGATGTCGGCCTGGTCGGAGATGCTGGTGATCTTCACCTCCGATTCCAGGCGCTGCTTGATGTATCCCTTGGACTCAACATACAAGGTGGCCGTCAGGCCGATCTGCGACAGGTAACCAACCGGCGTGCTCTGGTCTTTCGCCACCAGATCGAGCACGGCACCTTTACTCAACGAATTGACCTTCACGGTCTTGTAGAAGTACGCCCCATAACCCAGCAGCAGGCCGCTGAGCGCCAGCGCAAAAATGGCCTTGTTGCGGTACAGGCGACGCCCGTGCAACCCGGCCAAACCCACCCCATAGCACACTGCGAAAACGGCCAGGATGCCAGCGATCGAGCGCCAGTAGGTGGCGAGAAAGTCGGTCGCTTCCTTGTAGTTGGTCAAGGCGATGAACAGGTAGGCCGCCGTCAGGCGCGAACCAAAGTTCAGCACCAGGAA
Organism: Pseudomonas sp. NBRC 111123; assembly: GCF_001320205.1. NCBI lineage: Bacteria > Pseudomonadati > Pseudomonadota > Gammaproteobacteria > Pseudomonadales > Pseudomonadaceae > Pseudomonas > Pseudomonas sp. NBRC 111123. The sequence continues at coordinate 70,230 of NZ_BCAZ01000012.1, read as the reverse complement.
CAGGTCGATGCTCGCCAGCAGATAGAAGGGCAACAGCAGCAGATGCACCTTGAACTGATTGGCGGATGCGAAACGGATTGCCAGCAGCCACAAAAACGAAATGGCAAAGGTGTATAAAACCAGCAAGTCGATCTTCGCGCATTGGCAGTCCGCCAACAGCCTGGCGAACAGCGGCGAAAACAGAAACGCCCACAGCACCAGCGAGGGCCACTCGGCTTTCAACAGTCTGGCGGCACCTGCCCCTCCCGCTGACAAGATGCTCATGCCCCCTCCCCCTGTACACCACGCTGGATTCCGGCGTCAGTAAGCCTGCTTGCCGGTGAAGGCATTGATCGTGCGCACCAGGATCACGAAGTCGAGCCACAATGACCAGTTGTTGATGTACTCGATGTCCGAATTGACCCGCTGGATCATCTGCTCGATGTCCTTGGTTTCACCCCGGTACCCGCGCACTTGCGCCAGGCCCGTCATGCCGGGCTTGATGTTGTGGCGGGCGAAGTAGTCGACGATGTCCTGTGAATACAGCGTGTCATGCTGCAGGGCATGGGGGCGAGGGCCGACCAGCGACATGTCGCCGGTCAGTACGTTGAACAGTTGCGGCAATTCATCGAGGCTGGTGCGCCGAATGAATGCCCCGACACGGGTCAGCCTCGGGTCATTGCGCTGCGCCTGCGCGACCACGCCGTTTTCCGGCTGATGCACATGCATGCTGCGGAATTTCCAGATACGGAACGACTCCCCGGTCCAGCCTGTGCGGTCCTGGCGGAAGAACACCGGCCCCGGGCTGTCGAGCTTGATGATCAGCGCGACCGTCAGCAACACCGGCGATGCGCACAGCAGGATGAGCGCGGCCAGTACGCGGTCCTCAAGGTTTTTCAGGAACAGGCTGGTGCCGGTCAGTGGCGTTTCCGACAAGGTCAGCACCGGAATCCCGGCAATCTCACGCACGCTATGGTTGATCAGGCGCAGCGAGAAGATGTCCGGCACCCAGTTGACCGCGATGCACTTGTCGAGCAGCTTGAGGTAGACATCCTGGATGACTGCCGACCCCCCAAGAGGGGTTACCAGGTACACCGTGCGAATACCATGTTGGGCAATGATATCGTCCAGGTCGGCAATGCTGCCCAACACTGGCAGGCGCTGCTTGTTATCTAGCGCCTCGCGCCCCTGGTCCTCTTCCTGATCGACCCAGATGCAGCCCATCACCCGCTCGCCGAACCACGGGTTGTTGCTGATCTTCTGGTACAGGAAGTTGGCCAGGTCGCCATTGCCGATGATCAAGGCATTATCCAGCCGCGCATGGGCCGTGAAGCGCTTCTGCAACTCGCGCATGGCCACGTGCAGGAACAACTGGACGAAATAGCCAATGACAAACAGTTGAACGACCAACAGCCGTGAGTAGGTTTCGCTCTGCTTGGTCAGGAAGGCGATGACCACCAGGAAACAGAATGTTGCCGACCAGGCCTTGAACAGCCTGAAGGCCTTTACCGAAAGCCCTACGTTGCTGCGGTAGATGGCGTAGTGGTCATAAATGACCGCCAGTGCGCCGATCAGCAGCAGGAGCATGATCACGTAGTCCGAAGTGATGTAACCAAACTGGTCGTAGATCAGGTACCACGCCACACTGGTGACGGCAATCCCATCAAGGCCTGCTTGAACGGCGTTACTGACGCTGCTTCTTCGCTGGAGCAACGACCGACTGCTGCGGGGTTCGAACACCATCGTAAGGCCTCACTGATCTGTGTGTATGGCACATGCCTGACCATCACAACGAAGCGATGGAAACTCACCTCAGGTACCTGAAAAACCTTTGAAATTTTGCTGCCGGGCGCGCGGCTATAGACTGATATCACTGTAGCAGTACCCGGGGGGTTGCTGCGGCGCAGATCGACCACTCCGACAGACTGCGTTCAGCTTCGCCACTACAGCCGATGCGCAGGCGCCCTGGCATAGAGCAGCGCCCGCAACAGGAACAACGGATTACCAAGCACATAGCGCGTAAACAGCCGCTTGGGTTCTTTGAGCAACCTGAAAATCCACTCACCGTTCAGTCGCCGCACCCAATGGGGCGCTCGCGTTACCTTGCCACCCAGAAAATCCACAATGGCCCCGCCGCACACGATCAGGCAGGGGTAGCCGAGCGTCGCCAGCCGGGCAGCCACCTGTTCCTGCTTGGGCATCCCCATGCCCAACACGATCAACGCTGGCTGTTGTTGCTGGGCGAGACCCAGGTAAGTATCGACCTGGGCAAAACCATCGTGCCGTGACACCACGTGCACGCCATACCGCGCTTCGCAGCGCTGAGCGGCCTCGGACAGGAACGGCTCCCGCGTCCCCCAGAACGCCACGCGCCTGCCATTGAAGGCCGCCAGCACCTTGGGGATGAAATCCGTGCCGTTCATGTTGAGCCCAGGCGCCAGCCCCAGGCGCCGCAGCAATATCGCCATGCCGGCCCCATCGCGCAGCAGCACGTCAGCTGACGCCAGTGCCTGGCAGTAATCAGCCTTGCCGGCGACCAGGTTCATGGCATGGGCGTTGACGAAGCCCAGCACCGTTGGCTGCTGTGCTGAACATAGCGACGCAAGCAACTGTTGCTCGCCTGCGGCATCCTCGACCAGGTGCAGTTTGCCCATGATCGTCTTCCAGCGTTGCAGCCAGGCCCAGGCACCCATCAGCTGTCATCCCGTTTTGAACGCACCCAGTCCACCTGGCGCTTGAGTAGGAACCCCAGGTACAGGGGGATTTTCCTGGCCGCATAGAACGGCGCGTACATCAGTACCGAAAACGGCATCACCTCCCGTGCAAAACGTGCCCACGCCAGCAAGACTGCAGTGCCCAACAAGCCCAACGCCAGCGTGGCAAGCAATGCAGGCAACAGCAGCCCAAATAGTCCGAACGCCAGCCAGGTGACCACGAAAAGCACCGTCAGCAGCAATGACAGCAAGGCCAGCGGGGGCACCAGCAGGTCCATGGCCATGCCCAACAGCGGCCAGTTACCTCGCGCCAGCGCATGCCCGACAAGCTTCGGGCCTTCCGCCAGCACCACCCCCAGGTGCCCATGTTCCCAGCGCTTGCGCTGGATGCTCAGGCCTTCCTGGCTGGTGGGGAAATGACTGTTGACGACAGCTTCCGGGCAGAACAGCGGCGGTTTGCCGAGCGCGGCACACTCCAGCCCCAGCTTCAGGTCTTCAACCAGATGCCCGGTGGCCAGGTTGACGGCCGACAAGTCTTGCCAGGTAAATGCCATGCCCGCTCCCATCAACTGGCAGGGCAAGCCGGCACGGGCCCAACCACGCGGGCGGACCAGGTTCTTTACCCGCCAGGCAAAGGCGGCGACCTGCACTTTCAACCCCGCGCCAGCAGGTGCATGCATCAGGTACAGCGCTTGTGCCGGCCGGCCGTTGTCGACACAACAGCGTGCCAGTTGCTCAAGCGCATCCGCGCCAACCTGGCAGTCTGCGTCGATGATGATCAGTACATCCGGTGGCGACTGGCGCAGATGCTGCACCCCGAAGTCCAATGCGTAACCCTTGCCGCGGCGCTGTTGATCCTGGCGCTCGACCACTTGTGCGCCTGCCGCGCGGGCCAGGCTTGCGGTCTGGTCCGTGCAGTTGTCGGCTACCACCAGCAGTTGGTCGCCTTCACGCAATTGCGGCCTGATGCTGGCGAGCGTGGAGGCAATCAGCGTTGCCTCGTTGTGCGCGGGCACCAGCACGGCAACCCGCGCACGCTTGCCTTGCCGGGTAACCCGCACAGGCGCAGGCAGGCAGGCCAGTACTACCTGGGTGAACAACAGCAGTGCCGGCAACAGCAGCAGTAGCGCCGCCAGCACCAGCAACCCGCCCAACAGGGTCAGCATGTCGGCTCCTTGAAATGGCTGACCAACCTGGCCGCTTCAGTATCGATGTCGTGGCGCTTGAGTACGCGCTGGTAAGCCGCCTCGCCCATGCGATGCAACACTTCTGCAGGTTGCTGCAGGCAGTCGAGCATGGCCTCGGCCAACGCTTCGACCGAACCTGCCGGGAACAACCAGCCGTTCTCGCCCTCGCGCACCAGTTCGGGAATGCCTGCCACGTAGGTGGTAAGCACCGGGCGGCGCAGCGCCATGGCCTCCATGATGACCACCGGCAAGCCTTCGGCAAAACTGGGCAATACCAGTGCGCGCGCGGCAAGGATTTCGTCGCGCACCTGCGCGCTGCTGATCCAGCCGGTGATGCGTACCTGCGCCTGCAAGCCGTGCCGGGCGATCAACGCCTCGATCGGGCCACGCAATTCGCCATCGCCTGCCAACACCAACTCAAAGGCCACGCCCCGGCTCGCCAGGGCTTGCGCGGCCTCGATCAACAGCAACTGGCCTTTCTGTTCACACAAACGCCCCACACAGACCAGCCGGGGCGCGCCCGCCAGGGCCAGTGCAGCCCCTTCGTGGAAACTGCGTTCCAGGCCACAGTGCACCACCTTCACCTTTTCCCAGTGCTCATGTGCCACCCAGCGGTACAACTGGCTGCGCCCGAAGGAGCTGACAGCGGCAACGAACGCGGCCCCGCGCACCTTTTCGCCAAGGTGCAGAAGCTGCGCCTTGTCGAACTCTTCCGGCCCATGCACGGTGAAACTGTAGGTGGGCCCGCCCAGCGCGTTGGCCAGCATGACCACCTCTGTCGAGTTGGTACCAAAATGCGCGTGCACGTGCTCGGCAGCAGATGCCTGCAACCACTGCACCACCCGGCACGCTTCGGCCAGGTAGACCAGGTGGTAGGGCCATGGGCGATCGGCACGCCAACCTAGGCGAAGCGCCAGGCGCAGGGCTGCAAGAAACGCTTTGGGGCGTGCCCGAATCACCTCGACCAGGGGCTTGAGCAAGCCCCTCACCCCCTCCTGCAGCACATAGCGAGTCTTGCCCCGCTCTGCCAGGTCTTCGGCGTCGTGCAGTTCGGCGTCCCAGCCACGCAAGGCGATGCGTTGTACCTCCACGCCCTGACGCTCCAGCGCCAATATTTCGCGGCGGATGAAACTGTGACTGACCTTGGGATACTGATTGATGAAATAAGCAATGCGCATAGTGCCCCGAATCTGAGTCCATTTACTGAATGGCCAGGTCTGCCGTGCTCTGCTGCACAGAGCTGGCAGCCAGGGCGGCCTGTATCTGGCCAAACACGTCATCCAGCAACGCGTGGCGCCTGCGATACATCGCCCGTTTCTTGGCCGCGACTTCCTCTACCGCGCGCTGCGCAGGTGCCAAAGGGATGGTGAAAAAATCCTCGCGCTCCGAGGGAGCAGCACCGTTTTCCTGCCAGATCACATCGTAGTTGGCGGCCAGGTCCTGGTGCTTGTCAGCGCCAAAATAAGGATGGCGATGGTGGCGATATTCATCCCCCACCGCATAGATGCGCTCGGCCCCCAGGGTTCTGGCCACGCATTTGATCGCCTCGATCAACAGGCTTCTGGGGCGCAGGCCTTCGAAGTCCTTGGTCAGGTCGCGGTAGATCGTCAGCGAGGTCTCGCTGTCCACGCCTTTGTGAATGCCTTGCACTGCGCCGATGTACAGGCACAGGCCCGCTGCTTCGCGGCACAGGGTGAACGCGAGCGAGGCCACGCGCAGCTCGCCCTGGAACAGGTTGATCACCAGCTCCCCTTCGCGCTTGAACCAGATAGGCCGATCGAGCACCAGGCTGCAGCCGCTGGAGTACGCCGACAGGTTGCACAGCAGCCGATGTTCGTCACGCTGCAACAGCAGCAGCGGGGCACAGTGAGCAGCGACCACTTCATAGTGCGACGCCACCGCTTCGAGCCGCTGAGGGGCACTCCAGCTCTTGCTGATATACGGCCACTGCACGACGCCGATGCAGTCCACGCCCAACCGTTCGAAGCGGTCTTTGCCAAGCGCCTGTGACATGCGCTTGGCGAATGCCTGCAAGCCAGGCCACTCGCGGGCCATCGATACCGTCAACTTGAACTTGTTGTTGAGCGCGCGCAGCGAATAGCCGGGCTGCAAGATGAGCACACTCTTGGCTAACGATCTGAACGTCATCGACATGTCATTTGTACTCGATCAGCAGCGCCTTGCCGGCCGCGTACCTGTTAAGAAGGAACTTCGCCTGGCCGAGCATTTCGGGAAACTTGCCCAGCACCAGGAACACCGCCTGCCACCAGTTTTCCCGCGTCGAACGCCCGCCCCGGCGGGCCAGGCGCACGATCTGCAGCGGATAGACCAGCAACAACCACAGCCCCCAACCGCCCGACAGCAGGCTCACGACCAGGATCGCCAGTGGCAGTTGCAGGCCCCATAACCAGGCGCGCCGAGATTCACGCAACCAATGGCGCTCCGGCGCCAGCCCATGCAGGTAGGCGCCCTCGGCATAGGCATAGCCGGCTCGTAGACTGCGCCGCCACCATTGCCCGAAACGGGTCATGGCGGCATCGTGCAGGGTCATCTCATCGGCCAGGCGCCAGACCTTCCAGCCAGCCGCGCGCAAGCGCACGCACAGCTCCGGCTCTTCACCGGCAATCAGTTCCGGGCGAAACCCGGACACCGCCATGAAGGCATCGACACGCATCAGTGCATCGCCCCCGCAGGCCTTGGTTTCCCCCACCGGTGTGTCCCATTCCAGGTCGCACAGCAGGTTGTATACCGAGCGCTGCGGGAAGCGCTCGCGGCGCCGCCCACACACCACCGCCACGTCCGGGTGCTGGTCGAGAAACGCCTGGGCCTTGCCCAGCCAGCCGGCATCGACTTCACAATCACCGTCGACGAACTGCACATGGCGTATACACGGCACGATGCCTTGCAGGCAGGCAAAACCCTCGTTACGGGCCCGCGCCGCGGTAAAAGGTTGCGTCATGTCCAGCGCCACCACTTCGACGCCAAGCCGTCGCGCCAGCTGCACCGAACCGTCGGAGGAGCCGGAATCCACGTACACCAACTGGTCCGCCCGCCCCACCAGTGACAACAGGCAGCGCTCCAGGCGCTGGCCTTCATTGCGGCCGATCACCACCACTCCAATGCCTGTCACCATGGGCTTCACTCGTCAGCTGCGGGCTGGGTCACGTGTACTGCATGGCATCGCTGTGCTTGCGCGACTTGATCGTCGCGGGCACCCCCACTGCCAGGGAGTTGTCCGGCACATCGGTCAACACCACCGCGTTCGAGCCTATCGCAACGTTGTTACCGATGCGTATATTGCCCAGCACCTTGGCCCCGGCGCCGATATCCACGTTGTTGCCGAACACCGGTGCGATGGGTTCGTCGACGTTCTTCAGGCCAACCACCACACCGTTGCGGATCCGGCAGTCATCGCCAAAACGCGCATAGCCACTGATGACGATGCCGCCGAAGTGGTCGATGACGAAATTGCGGCCAATCACGACCTCGCAGGGCAGCTCGACCCCGGTGATGATCTGCACGAACTTGAATAGCACCTTGTAGACGAAGGAACACACTTTGCGCAGCAAGGCCGGACGTACGCCATAGCGCCAACGGCCGAAGCGGTAGACCAGCAGCACCCAGAACCCTTGGGCACCCCAATCACCACCGTGAGCACGCAAGTCTGCGCGGATGTTGTCGAACATGGTTTCACCTACCGTGTGGGTTGGCTGGCAAACTGGGTCTTGAACAGCAGGGACCACGTGACGCGGGTATGTTTCCAGCACGCCTTGATCGCAGCCAGGCCGCGGCCTTTGAGCATTGCCTTGAGCGCCAGTACCAGGTCACCCAGGCTCACCAGCAGCATATGCAAGGCCAGGCCTGCCACGCCGTGGTGCTTGCGGAAATACAACAGCTCGCTCTCGATCTGATAACCGGATATCTGCCGGCTCGCGGCTTCCAGTTCGGCCACCGACTTGGAGCTTTCACCGCCGATGTGCACCACCGTGGTGTCAGGGAAATACACCACTTTCCAGCCGGCCGCCTTCACCCGCTTGCAGTGGTCCACCTCCTCGTAATAAAGAAAGTAACGCGGGTCGAACAGCCCCACCTGGTCGAGCACTTCACGGCGCACCAGGTAGAAGCAGCCGGGCAGCCAGTCACACTCACGCACCGAAGCATGGTCCCAGTCCATTTCATCGACCATTTTCAGGCCCGGGAAGAAACGCCCGAGCCCGGTGCGCGAGACGAATACGTTCAAGGGTGTCGGGAAATAGCGGCAACTCGGTTGCAGATCGCCGTCACGGCCCACCAGGCGCACGCCAAGAATGCCGCACTCCGGGTGTGCGTCCATGTAGTCGACGGTTTTCTGCAGGCTGTCGGCAGCCACGAAGGCATCGGTGTTGAGCAGCAGCGCGTACTTGCCCTGCAGGTGCGCCAGCAGTTGATTGTTGGCGCGGCCGAAGCCGACATTGAGCGTGTTGCTCAGCAGCAAGGCTTCAGGGCAGACCTTGCCCAGGCGCTCCACCGAGTCGTCAACCGACGCATTGTCCACCACCAGGTAGCTGGCCAGGGCTTCCCCGCCGGCGGCGCGCAGTGCGTCGAACATCGGCTGCAGCAACGAGGCGGTGTTGAAGTTGACCACCATCACATCGACAGGCTTTTTATCCATTGCTGCCGTCCCCGAAGAAATAGCGACGCCTGTGCATCGCCAAGGTTGGCTCCAGCGTTGGGTCGAATGAGCCTGAGCGCTGCTTGATCAGGTCTATCCAGGGGTAGGTCTCGCAACGTTCCTCGACCCGTTTGATCAGGTCCTGCGTGGTGCAGATGAACTTGGCCGGGTTGCCCCCGACCACTGTGCCCGGTGGCACGTCCTTGGTCACCACGGCGCCGGCTGCCACCACCGAATCAGGCCCGATGGTCACGCGTGGCATGATGATTGCGCCGTGGCCGACGAAGCTGTTGTCCCTGACATCGATGACACCGACCGAGTCCAGTTTCTTGCCATAGCAGAGCTCGATCAGCGCCACCACGCCGTCATGGCCCAGCAACGTACAATCGGACAAGCCGACGTTATTGCCGATGCGCACCAGCGCCCGGTCGGTGACGTTGCAACCGACATTCATGTGAAAGTTGCTGCCTACGGAATAGAACCCGCCCCATCGGCACTGGTATTCGCCCCACTGCCTGGGTGTGGGGTTGCAAAGCTTCTTGTAGGCCGCAACACCTCGTCCGGTCGTATTGGCATAATGCGCCACTGCATTGCGTATCCATCCAAACATACGGCATGCCTCGCAAATCAAGCGATCCTGGACTGTCCCTGAGGCGAACAAGGTCTCGTTCTTGTAGGTGCTGACCCTGTTGCACTCAACCCTTGCACATCGCTACTTCAGTTCAACGGTTTCAAGCCGCCGCCCCCGTTGCCGAGCGCATCTTCTCGTTGAGGTGGTCGGCCAGCCTCAAGGCGAACTGCAGCAATGGCATTGTCGGGTTCGAAGCCCCGCCGGTGGCGAAGACACTGCTGCCGGCGACATAGAGGTTTTCGGTGCCAAACACCTTGCAGTTGATATCGACCACCCCGTCCTTTGCCGTGGCCGCCATCCGCGTGGTGCCCATGTGATGCGCGTGGGGTGACATCTTCAGCGGCAGGCTGGTGTCGTAGACGAAGTCGTTGAGCTTGACGAAACCCAGGCCCGTCTCGGCGAACTGCTTGGCCAGTTCACTGCCGATGCACTTGATGGTGTGCCGGTCGTTGTCGCTCAGCACCCAGTTGACGTTGACCTTGGCCACCCCCAGTTCGTCCTGCTCGTCCAACAGCGAGATACGGCTATGAACGTTGGGAAACTGCTCGATCAGCGTGCTGATCACGCCATCGCCTGGGCAGCTGAACTTGGCCACGAACTCGATCTTGCTGGCCACACCCATGTCACACGCCAGGTTTTCCAGAAAGCGCTTCACCTCGGCCGTACGGCCATAGGTCTGCACGTCGGCCAGCACAGACGCCAGGACGTTGCCCTTGCCTGCCCGGTACTCGGCGACAAAGGCATCGGTGGTGAAATACTGGCGCGGCTCGGTATCTTCACCGCTGCGCAGGATGAACGTACCCATGTCGATGTTCAGGTGTTCCATGAAGCAGCGGCCGACCAGCCCGTCCTTGCTCACCACGCCTGCCTGCGCCAGGGACTTGCTGTTGAGCAGTTGCCTGGCGTTTTCGATGGCGCCCATGGCGAGGATGTAGTTGCGCGCAGTAACAGGCCGGCGCTTGCCGTCGTAGTCGGACACCTGCACAGCCTTCAATTGGCCAGCGGCCTGATCGCACAGCAGGTCGACGCAGTTGCAGTTGATGAACACATCCAGCCCTGGCGTCTCGTCAAGCGCCGTGGCGTACTTCTGCGCAAAGCGCGTTGGTGTGCTTAGCAGGAAACGGTCGGCATCGAAATCGCCACCGTTCAGGCCGGCATTCATGGCGCGAAATTCCGCGCCCTGGGGCAGGTCGACGATCTCCATGGCGGCCGGCAGATAGCGCTCGACTTCAGCGTATGTAATCGGCCAACCGGGCATGTCCACCGGGGGCGGAACGGCAAAATCCGAAGCGGTGAAGGGGCGGCAGCGACCGGCCCAGTGATTGGACGTACCGCCCAGGTAGCGCAAGCGGTCTTCGGCGGGAAACAGCTCAAGGCCCGTGGAGGTGCACTTGTAAAGCCCCTGCGAACGCGGTGTGTACTCACGCCCGCCGCCTTCGAGCAACGCCACGCTCCACCCGGCCCCGGCCAGGCGCAATGCCAGCGTGATGCCCGCGGGGCCTGCGCCGATGATGCAGAAGTCGTAAGCGTCACGCAGGCTTTTGTCAGTGTCGTAGTCCTTGATCATGAGCGTCCGTCCTGGAAGTAGCCAACCGGCAAGACCCAGCCATTGATGACGACGAAGCCACCCTTTGGCTCAGGCTTGCGCGCTGCATTGGCGCTGACACCAAACACGGCCGCGCCGGCACTCAACAAGACACAATTGCGAATAAAGCCTCTGCGCCCCAGCAACGGCGTACAAAACTGCAGCGTCCCCATGATCACAGCCCCATACCATTGATTTTCTTATGCCCCGCTCTCTGCTGCGGGCCTTGTCGGGCGACCATCAGGGTCAATCGAAAAAGCGCGTCAACAGAGAGGCACTGAGTGCCCCTATCGCAATCATAGGCATAACCAGCGCCACGCGCCTGCACTGGAAGATTCGCATCGCCACGACTTCAATCGACTGCATGACTTCAATCTCTGACCGAATGGCTAGAAGTCACTATAGTTTCATTTAGCCACGATGCTAGCCTCCATCCAGTCCACCGAGGGATAGGTGCCTACAACCCATGCCTGAACACTTAAGAGCCCTGGTCGTCATTCTGCTTGTGGCCAGTGTGGTTTTCTTCATGGCCCGGCGTCCGGCAACGGACCTGATCCCCCTGACGGACTTCAAGCGACGCCGCAACCTGTGGTTTGCCCTGACCCTGGTGGCATTCATTGCCCACAGCTTCTGGCTGTATGCCGGCGCCGCCACGGTCATCCTGCTGGTCGCCCAGCGCCGCGAGCACAACCCGCTGGCGCTGTTCTTCCTGTTGCTGTTCCTGATCCCGCCAGCCATGACCGAAGTGCCTGGCTTTGGCGTGATCAACTACCTGTTCGACATCAACCACCAGCGCGTCCTGACCCTGTGCGTGCTGCTTCCAGCGGCATTGGTGCTGAGCAAGCAAAGCGCAAGCATTCGCTTCGGCCGCCTGCTGCCCGACAAACTGCTGCTGGCCAGCCTGGTGCTGACCAGCGCGCTAGCCCTGCGCGAGACCACGGTCACCGACACGCTGCGCCAAGTGCTGAGCCTGTATATCGATGTGTTCCTGCCCTACTACGTGGCCAGCCGTGGCTTGCGTGAGCTCAGCGACTTCAAGGACGCCCTGCTGGCGTTCGTCATCGCAGGCTTCCTCCTGGCGCTGCTCGGGGTTGCCGAGTATGTACGTCACTGGCTGCTGTACAACGCCCTGATCGATGCCCTGGGCCTGCAATGGGACATGAAAGCCTACCTGAGCCGGGGTGGCTCGTTGCGTGCCAGCGTCACCACCGGCCAGGCCATCGTGCTCGGCTATGTGATGGCCGTGGCCATGGGCTTATTCCTGTTCGTGCAGCACTTCGTGCAGAAACCAGCCCATCGCTATCTGGGCGCCCTGCTACTGGCCGCCGGGCTGTTCGCGCCGCTTTCACGCGGCCCGTGGATAGGCGCAGGCGTGATCGTGGTGGTGTTCATCGCCCTGGGCAGGCACGCCGTGTCGCGCCTGGCGCTGCTGGCACTGGCCGGGGTACTGGCCATACCGTTGCTGAGCGTCATCCCCGGTGGCGACAAGGTGCTCGACCTGCTGCCCTTCATCGGCAAGGTGGACACCGAGAACATCACGTACCGCCAACGCCTGCTCGACAATTCGTGGATCGTCATCCAGCGCAACCCGCTGTTCGGCTCGTTCGATTACCGCAGCACCCCGGAAATGCAATCGATGATCCAGGGCGAAGGCATCATCGACATCGTCAACACCTACGTCGGCCTGGCCTTGCGCGTCGGCCTGGTGGGGCTGGGGCTATTCCTGGGCTTTTTCGCCTGCATCGTGCTGGGTATCCGCAAGGCGATGCGCCCGTTCACCGATGATGCCGAGCCGCGCCGGCTGCTGGGGCGGGTATTGCTGGCGACCTTGCTGGGGATCCTGGTAACCATTTTCACCGTCAGCAGCATCACGGTCATCCCGATCGTGTACTGGTCGATTGCCGGGCTCAGCGTCGCCTACATAGAAATGTTGCGCCGACAGGCCGCAACCGAGACCAGCCAGGTGACCACCGTCAACCTTCAACCGAGGTAGTCAGATGCCCAGCCTTGCCCTGTGTACATGGACCCGCACATCGTTACTCGTCGGTCTGCTGGCATTGCCCATCAGCGGCTGGGCGTCAGACTGGATCGTGCGTGTGGACGAACAGAACGGTTTGCCCACCCTGACCCACGGCGGTGGCCCGGCTTTCGTGCCCAGCTTCGATTTCTGGGGCGCGAACTGGGGCTGGACGGGGTTCTATCCAGCGCTCAAGGTCGAAGGGCCCTACCGCTACACGGTGACCGGCAGCAACAAGGACCTGGACTTCGACCTGAAGGCCGACATCCAGAAGCCCCAGGCGCAAACCCTCACCTGGGACTTCGACCTGCAGGCGCACAGCAGGCAGAGTGGCGTGATGGGCGGCGGCATCGTCTGGCGCTTCGACCCCACGCTGATCGCCGGGGAAATGGGCGACCCCGTGCTGTTACCGGAAAACCGCGGCTGGGCGTGGGGCAAGAACCCCAAAGGGCCGCATGTCGAAATGCGCTTCGACCCACCGCTGGCCAAGGTCTATTTCGAACGGGGCAACACCGACCAGGTACGCACCTTCTTCTACACCGACCCGATCAAGCCCGGGCAACAGCAGATCAAGGCGCAGCTGAGCGTGACCGGCGATATCACCATCGGCCAGACCGCCACTGAACGCTTTGGCATCACCGACCCCGCGTCCTGGCCAGATGACCAGCTCGACTGGCGCACCTCACCGGTTGACCTGTCGTTCCTCAACGCCGCGGAAAAACCGGCCGGCAAGCGCGGTTTCGTCAAGGCCGATGGCGAACAGCTGGTGTTCGCTGACGGCACACCGGTGCGCTTCTGGGGCACCAACATGGCGGCCTACTCGCTGTTCCGCACGCCCGACGAGGAAATCAAGCAACAGGCCAAGCGCTTGTCGGCCCTGGGCTTCAACCTCGTACGCCTGCACCACCACGACTCCCCTTGGGTGACACCCAACGTCTTCGGTGACTTGCAGCAGCTCAAGGATACCCAGCAGCTCAGTGACGAGTCGCTGAAGAAGATCGACCTGTGGATCAAGAGCCTCAAGGACGAAGGCATCTACGTGTGGCTCGACCTGCATGTGTCACGCCCGCTCACCGCAGCGGACAACATCTATGGCTTCGACGAGCTGCCCAAGGAGCACTCGGTCGCCAGCCTCAAGGGCTACCTGTTCGTCAACGTCACCATGCAGCAAGCGATGAAGCGCTTTGCCGAGCAGTACCTGACCCACGTCAACAGCTACACCGGGCTCGCCTACAAGGACGACCCGGCAATTGCCGCAGTGCTGATCACCAACGAGAACGACGTCACCCACCACTTCGGCAATGCGCTGCTGCCCGACAAGAATGTCCCCAAGCACAACCGCCTCTACATGGATCAGGCCAAAGCCTTCGCCGAGCGCCACGACTTGCCGGCGGACAAGACCTGGCGCGCCTGGGAGCACGGCCCCTCGAAGCTGTTTCTCAACGACCTGGAGCAGCGCTTCTACGCCGACATGATCAGCTACCTGCGCACCCTCGGGGTCAAGGTGCCGATCGCCACCACCAGCACCTGGGGCCTCAACGGCCTGTCCTCGCTACCAGCACTGACCGCTGGCGACGTGGTCGACGCGCACAGCTACGGTGGGCTCGGCCAGCTGGAGAAGAACCCGCTGAGCAGCGACGGCATGATCCACTGGCTGGGTGCGGCCCAGGTGCTGGGCAAGCCGATGACCGTCACCGAATGGAACGCCGAACCCTTCCCCTTGCCTGATCGCCATTCACTGCCGCTTTACGTGGCCGGCACCGGCAGCCATCAGGGTTGGGACGCGATCATGCAATACGCCTACAGCCAGCAAGCGTTTTATGAACAGTGGCGCCGGGCCGACAACTGGAACGCCTACAACGACCCGGGGCTGATCGCCACCCTCCCCGCGGCCGCCCTGCTCTATCGGCGCCAGGACGTGCACCCGGCCAAGACCCGCTACGTTTTCGCGCCCACTGCAGCCACCCTGTTCAACCAGGAGATCTCCCCGGCCAACTCGGTGATGCTGCGCACGGCCATGGAGAAAGGCCGCCTGCAGATCGCCATGCCGCAAACCCCGGAGTTGCCATGGTTGCAAGCCGGCGCACTACCTGCAGATGCGCAGGTACTGAAAGACCCTGGTCAGTCGCTGATCGATAGCGATGCCAGTGAGGCGGTAACCGACACCGGCGAGCTGCGGCACAACTGGCAACAGGGCCTGTACACCATCGATACACCCATGACGCAGGCGGCAACCGGATGGTTGGGCGGCCAGTCGCTCAACGTGGGTGACATCCAGCTCCAGCTGAAAACCGCCTACGCCAGCGTCGTGGTGCAGAGCCTGGACGCCAAACCGCTCACCCAGTCACGCAGCCTGCTGATTTCGCTGGGCAGCCGCGCCGTGCCCAGGCCCGACGACGTAACGCCGTTCCATGTCGAACCCCTGCAAGGCAGCCTGAGCATCAAGGCACCGGCGGGCCTGAAACTCTACAGCCGCAGCAGCGACGGCCAGGAAAAAAACCTGCCGGCGAGCTACAAGGATGGGCGTTATCTGATCACCTTCGATGGCCAGCACATGGCCAACTGGCTGTTCTTGAAATAGGGCATATCGCCATCTACAGTCATTGAAGCCCTGTATTCCAGGCATTCGACGCTGCGTCTGTTCCAGGAGGATTGGATGAAGTACTTGGTTGTCGGTGGTGCAGGTTATATCGGCTCACATATGGTCAAGCACCTGCTGCGTGCCGGCCATGAGGTGGTGGTGGCGGACCTTGAGGCGCCGGCACCCGGCATCGAATGGGTATGCCTGGACATCGCCGACGGCCACGCGCTCGACGCTTTGTTCAGCGATTATCACTTCGACGCGGTGTTCCATTTCGCGTCGTTCATCCAGGTCGGTGAGTCGGTGGTCGACCCCGACAAGTACTACCTGAACAACGTCTGCGCGACCCTGAGCCTGCTCGAGGCCATGGTACGGGCAGGTATCAAGCGGCTGATCTTCTCGTCAAGTGCCGCCGTGTATGGCGACCCTCAGTATGTGCCCATCGACGAGCAACACCCGAAGCTGCCGATCAACCCCTACGGGCGCAGCAAGTGGATGGTTGAACAGATGCTCCAGGACTTCGACCAGGCATATGGCCTGCGCTCGGTAAGCTTGCGTTACTTCAACGCGGCAGGCGCCGACCCGGAGGGTGAACTGGGCGAATGCCATGAGCCGGAAACCCACTTGATTCCGCTGATTCTGCAGGCGGCCTCCGGGCGACGCGAAGCCGTGACCGTGTTCGGCCATGACTACGACACCCCGGATGGCACCTGCATACGTGACTATATCCACGTTGCCGACCTGGCTTCGGCGCACGCGCTGGCGGTCGAGTACCTGCTGAGCGACGGTGCAACCGTATCCTTCAACCTGGGCAACGGGCTGGGCTTTTCGGTGCAGGAAGTGATCGAGACGGCGCGCACGGTGACTGGCCGGCAGATCGCTGTCAACGAAGCGCCGCGCCGCGCCGGGGACCCGCCTCGGCTCGTGGCGGATGCTGAGAAAGCCAGGGCAGTGCTGGGCTGGCAGCCCGTGTTCAGTGCACTGGCTGAGATCGTCAGTCACGCGTGGGCGTGGGAGCAGAAATACCCCTGGAAGTAACAGCCAACCCCTTCGCGCCAGCTCGACGCGAAGGGGCCAACCCTCAGTAATAGGTCCGCGGTTGCTCATCCGCCTTGTTCAGTACCGCCCCAACCAGATTCGACGAGGCCAGGTGATACAGGCAATCTTCGATGTCTTTCTTGCTGTTCATGCCATTGGCCACCACCAGCAGCACGCAGTCGAACTTCGGCAGCACGGTGATCGCGTCATCCGAACTCAGCAGCGGCGGCAAGTCGAAAATGCAGATCCGAGAGTCATAACGGTCGCGCAGGTCGGTGATCAGGTTGCTGACCTTGGGTGACGACAGCACCTCGGTAGACATCGGTACCGGCTCGCGCGTCGGCAGCACCACAAAACGAGGCAGCGTCGGGTTGACCAGCGCCTCTTCGAGCCAGGCCTTGCCATTGAGCACGTCGTTCAGCGCTTTCTCCATCGGCAGGCCGAGGCTGCTACCCACCCGTGGGCGGCGCAGGTCGAAGTCCACCAGCAAGGCCGTCTTGTTGGTGTGGTGGGCGATGCTCATGGCCAGGTTGACGGCCAGCACCGTCTTGCCCGCCTCGGGTGTTGGCGAGGTGATTGCCAGCGTGCGCCAGCCATTGTCCTCCATGGCCTGCAACACCTGAGTGCGCAGCAGGTCGATCGCCCCGCTCATGTTCGAGTTCTTGTTGAAGGAAACGATCCGGTTACGCTCCAGGAGCTCCGCATTCAGCGGCACCACCCTGGTCTGTACATAATCGAACTGGCCGAGCTCCCCGGGCTTTTCCATGACCGAAGGCACCTGCGCCGTCTCGGAGGTGGCAGGCGAAACCTGGTGAATGTTCTTACCAATAGCCGGCGTAATTCTGTCCATCGCTGCGCTCCCTATTCAAACCGAGCCATCGCTTTGTAAAGCAGGAGGTCCAACGGCATGTAGACCACATGGACGACCACCAACAGGATAGCAACCAGCAGCAAACCGGCACCGATCATCATCGACAGCAGCTTCTTGCGCCTGGCCTTGTCCGCCTTGGTCGAGATATACGGCACCGCCACCAGCACGCGCCTGCCCAGCACGCTTTCCAGCGCCCCGACCCCGCGCACGCGCTGATTGAGCATTTCCAGCAGCATCACCAGGCCACCGCCAGCGGCCGGGGCCAGCACCAGGCCGAGGGCGACAATTTTCTTGCGGTTGGGTTTGACCGGTTTTTCCGGCATCAGCGGTGGCTCCAGCAACACGAAGCGCTCGGCCTTGTTTTCCTGCTCGAGGCTTTCGGTGATCTTCGCGCCCATTTCCTTGTTGCGGATTTCTTCGTACTTCTTGCGCGCGTTGTCGTGATCGCGCATCAGCGTCACCAGGCCGCGTTCAACTTGCGGTGCTTCGAGGATATCGGCCTCGTAGCCTTCCATCTTGGTGGTCAGCTGGCGCTTCTGCTCGGCCAGCGATGCGATGCGCGACTGCGCCGCAGCCATCTTGGTGCGCACCCTGGCGGCATCCAGGTTCAGTGCCCCGGCGGCGGCGATGCCCTGGTCGCCCGAAGCCTTGAGCACGTCGATCTTGCGTTTGATTGCCACCACATCCGGGTGCGCTTCGGTGTACTTGGTCAGCAGGCGTGCATACTCCGCCTTCAGCCCTGGCAGGTCTTGCGGATCAGGGGCTACGGCCCTGCCATTGGCGCCCTGGGCCGGGGCGCCGGAGTTGGCCGCTGCAAGTTCCAGCTCCAGGTAGCGCAGTTCTTCCTGCGCGGCCTTGTAGTCGCGGTCCACTTCGCGGTATTCCAGTTCGGAACGCGACAACATGCTCATGCGCAGTTGCTGGTTCTCGGGCAAGGCATTGGAATGGGTCTGCTTGAAGTCTGCCAGCTGATTTTCCAGGTCGGCCAGCTCGGCGCCGAGCTTGTTGGCTTCCTGAGTGAGGAATTCGGTGGTTTCGGTGGCACGCTCGGTACGCTGCTTCATGTTCTCGTTGAGGAACAGCGACACCAGTTCATCGGCCACTTCCTTGGCCACGTCCGCGCGTTTGTCTTCGTAGGAGACGGTGAAAGCCACGGTGGCCTCTCCGCGCCCTTTGACAAAGGTGCTGAGCGTGGCCACCACGATGGCGCTGCGCATCTGCTCGATCTTGTCGGTTTCGCTGAGGCGGCTGCCGCGGTCGGCAAACAGGCTGTACTTGTCGATGATCCGCAGCAGGTTCTCGCGGGTCATCACCCGCTGGCGGATGACCTCGATACGCTCGTCGGCAAAACTGTTGTTGCCGGCCGAGACCAGGTCCGGGGAAATCTGCTGCGATTCCACCAGAATGGTCCCGGTCGATTGATAGATCGGTGGCACGCTGATTGCCACCCCCACGGTCGCCGCCAGCACGACCACTATGACAACCCCCAACAGCAAGGCACGGTCCTTGATGATGGCGATGTAATCTTTGATAGAAAGCTCGTACTCAGATTTCATAGTGGCCACCAATCCGATGTTCAGATGTCGGGGTATCTATACGTCAGCGTCAAACCAGCGATGGTAGCGTCGGCATCGGGCAGGCCATCCTGTTCACGCTTCTTGTACAGCAACGAGAAACGCAGGTCCCAGGCTGGCGAAAAGGCCCGGCTGGCCCAGACGCTGTAAGTCTGCAGGGTGTTGGGGTTCTGCCCTTTGCTGTCCTGCCACCAGGCATCGGCGCCGACCCGGGTGGTTTCAGTGACCAGGTAGCTCCAGCCGGCACGTACCGTGTCCATCTCGGCAGCGCCGCCCTGGGCGTTGGACATCGTGCTGCGGTCGGCACTGAGGTTGGCCTCGGTACGCGAGCCACGGTAGGTCAGCGATGCACCGCCTTCACCACGGCGCTGGGTACCGGCACCGTTGGTCTGGTTGACACCAACATGCATGTCGCCGACCAAGCTGTCAGAGAACTGGTACTTGACGCCAATACTGGGGACATAGCTGTTGGTGGCGATTGCCGTAGTGCCGCTGTCCGGCTCGTATCGCCGGGCCTCGAAACGGGTAATGATGTCGGTGCGCTCGCTCCAGGCGTACGTCCAGTTGAAGTCGTTGGCGTACTCGTCATAACCGGTCAGCGAGCTGATGTCGTAGCTGGCATGGGAATAGCGAAGTTCGTTGGCCAAGGTGCTGCGCTCGGTCACCGCGCTGCTCCAGTTGCCCGAGAGCCTGGACATCTTCTGCGTGCCGTCGGTGGTGGTCACCACGCCGGTATCCTGCACCGCGCCGGAGAGCGTCGAGCTTTCATCGTATTGCGCCAGCAGGCCAAAGCCGCCGCTTTCGGTTTCGCGCTGCCAGCCTAGCCTGAGGTTGGGGTCTTCACGGTCATCCATCACCGAGCGGTCGGATGAGCGCAGCACATGCATGCCTACGCCCATGCGCAACTGGTCGCGATCGAACTGACCTACCAGGGTGTAATCAGGCGCAATGATGGTACGCGTCACACCTTTCTCCTTGGACGTCAGGAGCAATGGGTTGCTGTCGTACTCGACAGTCGTGGGAACTTCGACTGAAGACTGCCAGCTAGCGGCATCAACCACCCCAGAGAACGGCATCATCATGATTGCCGTTACAACACTCGTCGTTTTATTGATAGGCACAAGTCGTTCTTAGTTATTAGGAGAGTCAAGGTACGACCAGCGTATCGCCAGCCTGAAGTTGGAAGTTGGTGGACATGTCACGCCCAGAAACCAGATCCTTGTATCGCACCGGCATGACCTTTTGGCCGCGAATGACCTTGATGGCACTTTCGTCGGCGAATTTGTCCATTCCACCCGACATGCTCAAGGCCTGAAGCACCGCCGTAGGGCCTGCCATCGGCACCGGGCCGGGCTTGATCACTTTGCCTTGGACATACACAAGGTTGCCAGCCGTGCTGGTGACCACCACGCTGACGTTGGGCTGCGCCAGGTAAGGTTTCAGTGCGGTCTCGATTTTTTTCGCCACGGCAGTTGCTTCAAGGCCGGCGACATCCACGCGACCCGCCAGCGGGAAGGTGATACTGCCATCGGGAAGGACCACGGTTTCTTGACGCAGGGTATCTTCCTGCCAGACCGAGATCATGACTTTGTCACCAGGGCTTAACAGGTAGGCAGAAGAGGAAGTGTCGGCAGCGGCGGTGCCAGACCAAGCCACCAAGGCACAGAAAACGGACATCAGCAAACGTACCATGAGGGATCCCTCCGGCCAGTCGGCCCAGGTTAAGAGCACTGAATGAGAACAGCAGCAAACCTCTCGCTCCACGTCGCAGGGGCATTACCCGCCGCGCTGGCCTCTACCTTCCTCGAGGCCCGATGCCGCAATGTCGCCACCCTTGCCTCTGCCGCTTCGCACCCACTGGGGGCACTGGCTAGTGGAATATAGCAACGGCTGTAAAATTGACAAGCACTGGCCGGCCGGAAAAACGTAAATATCCCTTTTCTAGCGTCAATCCATTGGCATGGCGGCAACATTGAAACAACTTAGATCTTCTTTCTGTTGGCCACCGCCACAAAGCCGATAATGGCAAATGCAAATAACCAACCTGCGGTTGCCAGCGGCACAATATTGGTTTGACTCATATAAGAGTCTGCGGCTCGCGCTGCACCACTCATTAACACCAACAGGAATATCGATTTGATGAAGAGAGTCGAGCGCATGTGCCCCTCCTGCAAAGAGGACAGATCATTATTATTGAGGTGGCGGAAGACTTGATCGCTGCTGATTTGAGCTTATGGGCAGAATGATATTACGTCAACGATCCGACACCATAATAAAAATTAATGACCACCACATGGTCGCGTCAGAAACCCGCCGCCGCGCTGCAGCAGGCCTGACGGTATGCGCATCTTTTGACAGGAAGGCTCTGGCATAGGGTTTTCAGCCGCACAGGTTACAAGCTGAAAAGTGAACAGCGGCGCCCCTGTTCGCATGACACGCCAAAACAGGGGCGGCACCACTGTTGCGTTACTGAAATACTGAACGGCAATCATTGTTATATCGATATGAAAATCGTCACGCCAATATTCAGGCAGGCAACAGGTCCAAGGTTCGCTCAACTTCATCGAGACTGATGCTGAAACCCTCGCCGTCTGGCTGCCCGACCACGAACGCGAAGTGTTGACCGTCACGGTCGGTCAGGAACTTGTAATAGCTGACAAAGCGGTTCGGTGGCTGCAAGGCGAACACGGTGCCACCCGGCTGAAGGACATTGACACCGTGCACCAGTTGGCTGCCTTCGACACCCATCACCACGCGGGCGCCGGCACACGCTTCAACGATTTCCGGCACCTGCATCCTCAGCGGGTTGATAACCCTGAAACCCCGTGACTTGCGCAGGTGCTCGGCCAGTTCCAGTTCATTGCGCAACATGCGCCGCTCGCCATCGGCGCCACGCAGAATGAACACGCCAGGGTGCGGCGCATGGGAAACATGGGCCAGCAGCTTGTTCCCCATGTCGCGAAAACGCTGGAAACGGCTGTCGTTGTTGCTCATGTCGTCGAACAGCACCAGCTCGCGAAACAAGGCCGTGCGCAGGCGCAGGGGCTGCATGCCCAGCCAGGCCTCGTATGCCGGCGCTTGAGTAAACAGCGGATAACGTGCCGATGGCGCAATGGTTACCGGCACGCCCTCATTGCTGGCCAGGGCATAGGTCGGGCAATCCTCCATCATCCACGTACCGAACCAGCTGTTGCCGTTGTGCGTGCAGTAGATAGCCGCACGCTCGATCTCGTGCTCGACCCTCAGCGAGGGAATGGTAGCTTGCCGCAACGACAGCCACTGGCTTGCCTTGCCCTTGTACAGCGCACCATCGATCAGCCACACATCCTTCAGCAAATAGCCGCGCGTCGGGCCGTGCGTGACCGACAGCCCACCCCGCATGGTCGGGCCAGGGTGCACGTAAGGAAAGAATTCTTTCTCTTGCCAACCCGTGACCCGTTCCATCTGGCCGGGCAGGAAAATCGCCGCAGGCGAAACGGCGCTGCCACCCGGCGCGATATCCCAGCTTTTTTCGGCCAGGCTCTTGAGTTCCAGACCGGGCTGGTGCCCCAGACGCTTCCTGACCATGGCGCTGTAGGCAGCCAGTGTCCATCTGTGGCGGCCGAAACCGCTTGGCGTAGCGAACCTGGAAATATCAGTACCCATTTGCGCCCTCCCTTGAAGGCCAGGTCAGTACATGCGTCGGCACGGCTACCTGTCATTGACAGGCAACGTGTTCCAGAATCGGTGGGCTGGGAAAGCCCGCATAGCGGCTGCGCAGCGTCTGCAGGAACACCTCCTCTGCCCGCCTGGCGCTGTACAGGTAGATCTTGTGCAGGCCGCCAAACACCATTTCCTGATAACGGCTGGCAATTTCCTCGTCGCTGGCTGTATCTGGCAGGCCCAGGTGCAAGGTGACCTTGTTGCCTTCCATTGCAAACAGTGGCGTTTCCCAGAGGAAGTCCGCCTTGCCGGTTCTGGGCAGGCGCACGAACAGGCAGGCATGGTTGTTCAGGGTGTCCACATCACCGCCACGCCTGCGCTTCCACCTCAGCAACCCGTCATCCGGACGCGCCACGCACAGGCCGATATCGTGGTAATCGAAACCATTGGCCAACGCCCATTCCAGCGTCATGAAGGTGGTCATGGAATTGACTTCGCGCAGCTTTTTTGCGTCCGAAAACACACTTTCGCAATAGCCAAAACGCAATGTGCTCCAGTAACGCTTGCCACCGCGGATGACCTCACAGCCCAGATGGCAGGCGACCACCTCGTCATCGAGCGTGATCAGATCGAGCCGCCCATAGCCTTTGGCCAGGCGGAACACTTCTTCGGTGGGAAACTGCGCCGCCTTGCTGCCCTGCCTGGCGGTGGCGTATGGCCGCAGCAGGTCACGGTCGGCCATGGCGATTTCTTCATCCGACATCACCGGGCGCATCTGGTACAGCGACCGGTTCTTGCGGATACTGCGGCGCAGTTCGCTGTCGTAGCGGGCAATGATCTCGTCCAGTGGCCGCCCCAGGGGCACCACCGCGCTGACATAATGCGGCACCGACAATGCGCCGGCAGTGGGCAGTTCACTTACCAGCACCACCGGGCGCTTGGCGCCGCTGGCCGCCAACGATACCGGCGCCTGATCCTTGCCGCCAATCAGCAGGCTGGCCATTTCCCGTTGCTGCTTGCGGCCGATGTAAAGAATTTCGTAGGGGCTTTGCTGCCGCAGGCTGAACCTTGCGACTTCCCATCGCCAGAAACAGGCACGCCCAACCGCTTCGCGTAACTTGTCTGATACATTTCGTATTTCGTAGCGCATGGAGGGCGAGATGAATTTTCGCGCAACAGCCGTCAGCTTCGCTTTCATGTCTTCTTCAACGTCCTTTGCTGTTGCCAATGGGGCTGATCGGGAAAGAGCATGATAAAACTGCGAATGCACACATAAGTCCTTGATGCATATAACATCAATTAGCTTAACCCGCCTCACATTCAGTAACAATTTAAGATGCAAGCGCGCGCCTTGGCAAGCGGCATTTTGACAGCATGCGGGCCTATTTCATGACGTCAAAAAACACCATGCCGCACAAACGGGCGGTATTACTTTTGCTATATACCTGGCTTATTTCACACACGTGAACGTTGCGGTACCCCACTACCGCTCCGTCTGCAGGCCAACGATGCTGCAGGCACGCCTGGCCGAGCGCGGTTTCACTGAACCGCTGCGCACCAGTGAACGTCTGCGCGTGGACCGAAGCTGGAATTGGCAAGTATTGCGCTTTCTCTACAGCCACCGTCCTGACAATTTGTTGTTGCAGGCCGCGCTGCAGCACTTTGCCGATGACGAATCGTTCATCAACGAACGTGCAATTTCCAATCGCGATGCAATCCAGGTGACGCCGAACACTGTGCAAGCGACAGCGGTGACTGGGCCACAGACGCCAGCCGTGCATTTTAAGCTGGCATCGGAGCGCGCCAGGGATGATTGGGTGCTGCTCGACCTTGATCCATTCACTTCGCGCCCGAGGCGAGCCCGCGCAGCGTTCTGGCGCCGTCTGAGGGCGATCGACCGAAACCTGCAATTACGTCGACACGTACTCGGGCAACCGGCCCGTGAGCTTTTCAACATGGCGCGGTAAGCACCCTGCCATTAACGCGGCAATCGCGCCCTGAGCGGGTTGCCCACCACCCATTTCTGCAACTCGGCGGCCGGCATCGGCCGCCCCAGCAGGTAGCCCTGGCCCTGGTCACACCCGGCATTGCGCAGGAAATCATACTGCTGCTGGGTCTCGATCCCTTCGGCAGTGATGCGGTAGCCCAGCGCATGCCCCAGGTCGATGATCGCCCGGGCAATGGCCACCGCGTCATCGTCATCCGGCAAATCCTTGATGAACGCCCGGTCGATCTTCAGGTGGTCGATGGGCAAGGCGCGCAGGTAAGCCAGCGACGAATAGCCGGTGCCAAAGTCGTCCACCGCCGTGGCCACGCCCATGGCCTGCAGCTGGGCCAGGGCCGCGCACGCCTGTTGCTGGCTTTCCATCAACAGGCTTTCGGTGATTTCCACCTCCAGCATGTTGGGTGCCAGGCCATGGCGCTCCAGGGCCATGGCCAGGCTCGAGACGTAGTCGCTGCGCTCGATCTGCAGCGCCGCCACATTGACCGCCAGAGGCCCCGGCAGGCAGTCGGCGGCGCGCCACGCCGCCAATTGCGCACAGGCCAGGTCGAGCACCCGCTCCCCCAAGGGAATGATCAGGCCACTGCGCTCGGCCAGCGGGATGAAATCGCCAGGGGGTATCAGCCCATGTTCCGGGTCGCGCCAGCGCAGCAGCGCCTCGACCCCTTCCAGCTGACCGCTGAACAGGTCGACCTTGGGCTGGTACCACAATTCGAACTCGTTATCCTGCAACGCCCGGCGCAAATTGCGCTCCAGTTCCAGGCGCTGGTGCAGCCGTGCGGTCATGTCGGGGTGATAGGGGCGCCAAGCGTTGCGGCCGCCTTCCTTGGCCGCGTACATGGCGGTGTCGGCATGGCGCAACAAGCTGCCCACGTCTTCGCCATGCTGCGGGCACCAGGCCAGGCCGATGCTGCCGGTCACCAGCGCGGTGTTGCCGTTAAGGTCGAACGGCCGCTGCAGGCAGCGCAGCAGTTGCCGAAGCTGATGGCTGACCTGGCCCTGGGTGCCCTGGAGCATGAACACGAATTCATCGCCGCCAAGCCGGCACACCCGGTCGCTGCTGTCGAGCTCCTGCAGGAAGCGCGCTGTCGCCTGTTGCAGCAGCAGATCGCCCATGGCGTGGCCAAGGCTGTCGTTGACCTGCTTGAAACCGTCGATGTCCAGCAGCAACACGGCCAGGCCATGGCCCTCGGCAGTGGCCTCGGCCAATTGCTGCTGGAACAACACCCGATTGGGTAACCCGGTGATGGTGTCATAGTGCGCCAGGCGTTCCAGCTGGGCCTGCGAGCGCTGCAATTCACGATTACGCTGGTGCAGCTGACGCTGCTTGCGGTTGATCTGGGCAATGAACAGGCTGAGCAGGCCGCTGCAGGTCAGGGCGAACCAAAACAGCGGCGAGTGGAACAGGCTGGCATCCTGCTGGCTTTGCTGGCGCTGTATGTCCACGTGGCCAAGCACCATGGACACGCCGATGCCGGCCAGGGAAACACCGACCGGCAACAAGCGGCAAAGGGCACGACGCGGCGTGCCGGCAGTCGGTTTCTGTTCGTGGGTCATCGGGGAATTGGACGGGGTCATAAGCCTGCAGGTGTGGGCGATTGCCCCTGTATCGGCGCGGCCCACGCAATATTGAGCCAGACTGGTGTTTTTCTTGCTCAGGGTGCATGCTCGAAGCTGAAGCGTTTCACCCGTCCAGACACGTGAGGTGCAGTACCCATGGATCATCTGCTCGATTCGCTGTTTCCTGCCGCCGGCAACATTCCCGAAAACTGGCGCCTTGATGCACCGCTGGAACAACGCGACTACCTGGTGAACGGTGAACTCAGGCGCTGGGACGGGCCGTTGGCCACGGTACGCAGCCCAGTCTGGCTGAAGGAAGCGGACAGCGAACGCCAGGTCGTGCTCGGCAGCGCGCCACTGCTCGACGCCGACACCGCCCTTACCGCCCTGGACGCGGCGGTAAACGCCTACGACAAGGGCCGCGGTGCCTGGCCGAACATGCGCGTGGCCGAACGCATCCAGCATGTGGAAACCTTCCTCGCGCGCATGCGTGAGCAGCGCACCGCCGTGGTCAAGCTGCTGATGTGGGAGATCGGCAAGAACCTCAAGGATTCGGAAAAGGAATTCGACCGCACCTGCGACTACATCGTCGATACCATCAACGCCCTCAAGGACCTCGACCGCCGCTCCAGCCGCTTCGAGCTCGAACAAGGCACCCTCGGCCAGATCCGCCGTGCGCCGCTGGGCGTGGCGCTGTGCATGGGCCCGTACAATTACCCGCTCAACGAAACCTTCACCACGCTGATTCCGGCGCTGATCATGGGCAACACCGTGGTGTTCAAGCCGGCCAAGTTCGGCGTGCTGCTGATCCGCCCGCTGCTCGAAGCGTTCCGCGACAGCTTCCCGCCGGGTGTAATCAACGTGATCTACGGCCGTGGCCGGGAAACGGTCAGTGCGCTGATGGCCAGCGGCAAGGTCGATGTGTTCGCTTTCATCGGTACCCACAAGGCGGCCAGCGACCTGAAGAAACTGCACCCACGCCCGCACCGGCTGCGTGCGGCGCTGGGCCTGGACGCGAAGAACCCCGGCATCGTCCTGCCCCAGGTGGACCTGGACAACGCCGTGGAAGAGGCCGTTACCGGCGCGCTGTCGTTCAATGGCCAACGCTGCACGGCGCTGAAGATCCTGTTCGTCCATGAAGATGTGGTCGAAGCCTTCCTCGACAAGTTCCAGCGCAAGCTCGCTGCGCTCAAGCCGGGCATGCCTTGGGAACCCGGCGTTGCGCTGACGCCGCTGCCGGAGCAAGGCAAGGTCGATTACCTCGACCAACTGGTGGCCGATGCCACGGCCAAGGGCGCACGGGTACTCAACGAAGGTGGCGGGCAAAGCCGCGGTTCGTTCTTCTACCCCGCCCTGCTCTACCCGGTGAATCGCGACATGCGCGTGTATCACGAGGAGCAGTTCGGCCCGGTGGTGCCGGTGGTGCCTTACCGCGACCTGCAGACCGTGATCGACTACGTGCTCGACTCCGACTACGGCCAGCAACTGAGCCTGTTCGGCAACGACCCGGCAACCATCGGCAGCCTGGTCGACATCTTTGCCAACCAGGTCGGCCGCATCAACCTCAACGCGCAGTGCCAGCGCGGCCCCGACACCTACCCGTTCAACGGCCGCAAGAACAGCGCCGAAGGGACACTGTCGGTGCACGATGCCTTGCGCGTGTTCTCCATCCGGACCTTGGTCGCGACTCGCTTCCAGGAAGCGAACAAGGAGCTGATCAGCGAAATCATCCGCAACCGCCAATCGAGCTTCCTGACCACCGACTACATCTTCTGACCGCGCGCTTATAGAGAATCGATCTAGGGTCATTGTCGATTTTCCATCTGCGCAGACGACTCTAAGCATCAGGGCGCCCATCGGCGCCCATTGCAAAGGAGCGTCGAACATGGCTGCCAAACCCATCCCCGATGGCCAGCACAGCATCACCGCTTACCTGGCCATCAATAACGCCGCCAAGGCCATCGAGTTCTACAAGCAGGCCTTTGGCGCTTCAGAGATGTTCCGCCTCGAAGGCCCGGACGGCACCGTCGGCCACGCCGAACTGCGCATCGGCGACTCGTCACTCATGCTCGGTGACCCCTGCGACCGCGAGGGCGGCCTGACCGCCAGCCAGAAACTCGCCGGTGCTGGCGTAGGCCTGCATCTGTATGTCGAGGACTGCGACGAGGTCTACGCCCAGGCCCTGGCCGCCGGCGCCACCCAGCTGCACCCGGTGACGGACCAGTTCTACGGCGACCGCAGCGGCACCCTGAAAGACCCATTCGGCAATATCTGGTTCGTGTCCACCCACAAGGAAGACCTGACCCCCGACGAAATCCGCGCCCGCGCCGCCAAGATGTTCGCCGGCAACTGAGCGACGAGTTGAAAGCGCGGCGCGTTTGCTTGAAGCTTGAGGCTCGTAGCTTGGAGCTGCTTCATGCGAATCATCGACAAAACCGCCGCGCAGGTGCGCAGCCTGACCCCGGCCGAAGAGGAACTGCTGGTCGGTTTCGCCACCGGCAGCCTCGCCGGGCCGCGCCTGCTGCAGGCCAACCAGCTGCTGATGAAGGTGCGCAGCGCCAACCACTGGCTGGCCTGCGATTGCCGCAAGGATGCCTTGCCGGTGCTCAATGTCACCCTTAATGGCAGCACCGGCACGCTGTTTTTGAAGAACAACCCGGGCACTGCCGAGCATGCACCCGGCTGCCCGTTCACCAAGGACGAACGAGAAGCCAGCGAGCGCGAGGATGAACCCGTCACACCAGCCGCCTGGCTGGCTCCTGACACCCCACTGCGCCTGATCGGTGATTTCCGCCCTGCCAGCGATACCAGCACAGGCGTGGCGGACGGCAACGACCGGCGCGAACAGCAGCGCCTGTTGTCGCTGCTGCTGACCTGGGTCGAGATCAGCGGCCTGAACCTCTACGCCACGCACCTGAAGAAAGACCTCACCAGCCAGTTCGCCGAGCTGCGCAGTGTCGCCAGCCGTTACCCGCTGCTAGAACGGGTGCCGGCCGGCAACTACCTGGAAACCCGACTGGACATGAAGCACATGATGATGCTCAAGTCCCGCCTGCGCGAAGCCACGGTGTTCGGCAACCACCGCCGCCATGGCCTGTTGCTGGATTGCGTCGACCAGATCAAGGGGCGCAAGCTGTTCAACAACCGCAGTGAGGACGGTTTCGACTTCCAGGGGCACCATTTGTATTGGGGCGGCAGCCGGGCGTCGGGCCCACTGTTGGCGCTGGCCCTCTACTCGCCCACCACGGCGGGCAGCCACTTCTATGAATTGATCCACGTGGCGAGTGTGCCGGTGCTGTCGCGCGCGCACCTGTTCCCGGTGTACCGCGACGAGGAGCGTGAGCCACTCAAGGCGCTGGTGTCGCTGATCGACTGGATGGCCAGCAAAGGTGTGAAAGTGCAGATGCGCCGACCGGTGATCGGTGGTCAGGTGATGGATGAGCTGGTGCTGACCTCGGATCAGGACCGGGTGCTGTCGGTGTCGTTGCTGGAGAAACCGATCGGGCCGGAGCCCGATGCCGAGAACTTCAAGCGCTATGCCGACTTCAAGAGCCTGGAAACCTTCCGCAAGTATGTGGCCGGGTTCTTCATGCGCGAGCGCTAAAGACCGTGTCGCCTGCTTTGCGGCTAAAGCCGCTCCTACAGGGATCGCGCTGAATCTGAAATGGGCGCCATACCTGTAGGAGCGGCTTTAGCCGCGAAGAGGCCGGTGCAGCCAAATCACTTTCGACTAAAACGCAGCCCGGAAAATCCCCTCGATCTCATCCTGGCTGGCCGGCCGCGGGTTGGTCAGCCCACAGGCATCTTTCAAGGCATTCTCCGCCAGGATGCCGACATCCTCGAGCTTGGCCCCCAGCTCCGCCAACCCTGCAGGAATGCCAACCGCTGCCGCCAGGTGCTCGATGGCCGATATCGCCGCCCCCGCGCCCTGCTCCGCGTCCAGCCCGCAGACCTTGATGCCCATGGCCTTGGCCACATCGCGCAGGCGCGCGGCACTGACCTTGGCATTGAAACGCTGCACATGGGGCAACAGCACGGCATTGCACACGCCATGGGGCAAGTCGTAGTAACCACCCAACTGGTGGGCCATGGCATGCACATAGCCCAGCGAGGCATTGTTGAACGCCATACCGGCCAGGAACTGCGCGTAGGCCATGTTCTCCCGCGCCTGCAGGTCGTTGCCATCGTTCACGGCCTGGCGCAGGTTCTCGCTGATCAGGCTGATGGCCTTGAGTGCGCAGGCATCGGTGATCGGCGTGGCCGCCGTCGACACATAGGCCTCGATGGCGTGGGTCAATGCGTCCATGCCGGTGGCCGCCGTCAGCCCCTTGGGCATGGCGACCATCAGTGCCGGGTCGTTGACCGAGAGAATCGGTGTGACGTTGCGGTCGACGATGGCCATTTTCACATGGCGGCTTTCGTCGGTAATGATGCAGAAGCGGGTCATTTCACTGGCCGTGCCTGCCGTGGTGTTGATGGCGATCAGCGGCAGCTGCGGCTTGCGGGAGCGGTCGACACCTTCATAGTCGCTGATAGGCCCGCCATTGGTGGCGCACAGGGCAATGCCCTTGGCGCAGTCATGGGGCGAGCCACCACCCAGCGATACCACGCAGTCGCAGCGCTCGCGCTGCAACAGGGCAAGGCCCGCCTCGACATTGGCGATGCTGGGGTTGGGCTTGGCGCCGTCGAACACCACCGAGTCGATATCCTGCAAGGCCAGCATGCGCCCGATACGGGCGGCGACACCGGCCTTGGCCAGGCCCTGGTCGGTAACGATCAGCGCCTTGCGCAAGCCATAACCGGCAATTGCGGCCATGGCCTCGTCGAGGCAATCGATGCCCATGATATTGACGGGCGGAATGAAGAAGGTGCTGCTCATGACCGGATCCTCCTGGCAGGTCTGTCTGCCCATGAGCATCCGCCCGTTCAATGAACGCGATGTTGATCCAGGGCAACGTTAGCCAAGGAACAGCTGGTAAGCCGGATTAGCGGTTTCGTCCCAGTAGCGGTAGCCCATTTCATCCAGCGCCTGGGGCAGGCTGGCCTGCTCGTCGGCCGGCACTTGCAGCGCCGCCAACACCCGCGCCTCCGCCGCGCCGTGGTTGCGGTAATGGAACAGGCTGATGTTCCAGCGCTTGCCCAGCCGCTCCAGGAACCCCAGCAGTGCCCCTGGCCGCTCGGGGAATTCGAAGCGCAGCACCCGCTCATCGGCGCCTGGCGCTGCATGCCCACCCACGGTATGGCGCACATGCAGCTTGGCCAGTTCGTTGTCGGTCAGGTCGAGCACGCTGTAGCCCTGCCCGCGCAGGCTGGCCAGCAGTTGCTCGCGTGGGTCGTGCAGTGGGTGGGTCTGCACGCCAACGAACAGGCGCGCCTCCTTGCCCGGGTAATAGCGGTAGTTGAACTCGGTGATCTGCCGCTTGCCCAGCGCCTGGCAGAAGGCCCGGAAGGCGCCGGGCTGTTCGGGGATGGTCACGGCGATGATCGCTTCCCGCTGCTCGCCCAGCTCGGCCCGCTCGGCCACGTGGCGCAGGCGGTCGAAGTTGACGTTGGCGCCGGAGTCGATGGCCACCAGGGTCTGCCCCTGCACGCCCTCGCGGGCCACGTACTTCTTGATCCCGGCCACGGCCAGGGCACCTGAGGGTTCGGTGATCGAGCGGGTATCGTCATAGATGTCCTTGATTGCCGCGCACAGTTCATCGCTGCTGACGGTCACCACTTCATCGACAAAATGCCGGCACAGTTCGAAGCAATGGGCACCGATCTGCGCCACCGCCACGCCATCGGCGAAAGTGCCGACCTGCGGCAGGATCACCCGCTCGCCCGCCGCCATGGCAGCCTGCAGGCAGTTGGAGTCCTCCGGTTCGACACCGATCACCTTGACCTCGGGGCGCAGGTATTTCACGTAGGCGGCAATGCCCGCGACCAGCCCGCCGCCGCCGACCGGCACGAAGATCGCGTCCAGCGCACCCGGTTGCTGGCGCAGGATCTCCATGCCCACAGTGCCCTGGCCGGCGATCACGTCCGGGTCGTCGAACGGCGGCACGAAGGTCGCCCCTTCGCTGTCGGCCAACGTCAATGCGTGGGCCAGGGCATGCGGAAAGCTTTCGCCGTGCAGCACCACATGGCCACCCCGCGAGCGCACCCCTTCGACCTTGAGCGACGGCGTGGTGGTGGGCATGACGATGGTCGCCTTCATGCCCAGGTGCGCAGCCGCCATGGCCACGCCCTGGGCATGGTTGCCGGCAGAGGCGGTGATCACGCCGCGTTCGCGCTGGGCGCGGCTCAGGCGCGACAGCCGGGTATAGGCGCCGCGGATCTTGAACGAGAAGGTTGGTTGCAAGTCTTCACGCTTGAGCAGCACCTGGTTGCCGAGGCTGGCAGAGAGCGCGGGGGCAGCTTGCAGGGGCGTCTCGATGGCCAGGTCGTACACCGGCGCGGACAGGATGCGGCGCACCTGTTCCGATAGCAGCTGCTGCGGGGTGGACGGGGTACGAGGGTTGACGTTGAGGCTGGTCATCGGTTGCAACTCCTTGGCTTTGTTCACGTTGCCCAGGAGTCAGAGAGAAAAAACCCGCCTCCAGGGCGGGTTCGGTGCACGTACGCGCTAGCCCGCCAAACTGATAATGGCGGTAATAATAATGGCGTTGACGTGCTGGAAGGTTTTCATGGGTAGCGAAGTTATCCCGCCTGGCTTGGCCAAGTCAACACTTGGCTTGCTGCGCCGACAGCGGCA
The DNA here is from genome assembly GCF_001320205.1 of Pseudomonas sp. NBRC 111123. Lineage (NCBI taxonomy): Bacteria > Pseudomonadati > Pseudomonadota > Gammaproteobacteria > Pseudomonadales > Pseudomonadaceae > Pseudomonas > Pseudomonas sp. NBRC 111123. Next base: position 37,462 of record NZ_BCAZ01000012.1, on the reverse strand, counting down.
CGTCGAAGACCTTGTCGAAGCCCCACTGGAACACAAAGGCATAGACGAAGAAGAACACGAAGAGTGCCAGGTTGGTGAGCAGCGCCGCCCACAGGCTGACATCCAGCCAGTACGCCACCAGTGGCAACAAGATAAGCACCAGCCCGCCCTCGAAGCCCAAGGCATGCAGCAGGCGCCGCATAAAGGTGCGCTCGCGTTGCTGCTGGCGTGCTTCCCAGCGCTCGAAGGCCCAGTTGTAGCCCATGTTCCAGCTCATGGCGATGCCCGACATCAGGATCGACAGCACGGTCGACTGCGCCATGCCGGCGCCAAACGCCAGTTCCAGCGCCGGCGCCACGCAGGCTACGGCGATGGCTTCGTAGAGAATGGCCTGGACGATCTTGCGTGCCTTGCCTTGCATGTTGAGCTCCATCGAGATACGGCCTGACAAAGTACAAGATGAATGCTTGAAGAAAAAGGTTGTTCGGTCAGGTGCCCGCCTTGGGTTTTGCGAGGGTGCGCAGATCGAGCGCCGCCCGCGCGGCGCATCGCGGATAAATCCGCTCCCACATCTGTTTCGGGCCCGTCACGCCTGTGAGGCCAACAGGGCCCGCCTGGTTGGCACGGCGATACATCTCGGTGGGCATTGACGCTGCTCCATCGGTCTACAGTGGTGCACCAAGGCGGACAGCGATGGACTGACAGCAACAACTGGCCCGAAACAGATGTGGGAGCGGATTTATCCGCGCTGCGCCGCGCGGGCGGCGCTCGGTCTCACAGGCGCTGGGCTTGTCGCGCCGAACTCCTCACCCATTGGACAACCCCGCATCCAGCTGCTTGTATCTAATCACTTGCAAGCGGCGACAGGTCGACCCACTTCGTCCAGGGAATCGAACGAGGAACAAGACTATGGCGAACTCCGTCATGATGGTTTTCGGTACCCGCCCGGAAGCGATCAAGATGGCCCCGCTGGCCCGCGTCCTGCGCGAATGGCCCGAGGTCGATCTGCACATCTGCTCCACCGGGCAGCACCGCGAAATGCTCGAACAGGTACTCACCGCCTTTGGCCTGAGCGTCGACCAGGACCTCAAGGTCATGACCCAGAACCAGACCCTCAACGGCCTGGCCCGCGACCTGTTGGGCAAGCTCGACCAGGCCTACGAACAGGTCAAGCCCGATATCGTGCTGGTTCACGGCGACACCACCACCAGTTTCATTGCTGGCCTTGCCGCATTTCATCGGCATATCCCCATCGCCCATGTCGAGGCCGGGCTGCGCACCGGCAACCTGCAGCAACCCTGGCCGGAGGAAGCCAACCGGCGCCTGACCGGGGTCATTGCCGACCTGCATTTCGCGCCCACCACCAAGGCCCGCGACAACCTGCTGCGCGAAGGCGTGCCCGTGGAGCAGATCGAGGTCACCGGCAACACCGTCATCGATGCACTGCTATGGATGCGCGAGTACCTCACGCAAAGCGCATGGCAGCCCGCCGCCGATTCGCCGCTGCACACGCTGCATGCCGACCAGCGCATGGTGCTGATCACCGGCCATCGTCGGGAGAACTTCGGCGCAGGCTTCGAGCGCATCTGCCTGGCCCTGGCCGAACTGGCCCTGCGTTACCCCGACGTGCAGTTTGTCTACCCGGTGCACCTCAACCCGCAGGTGCAGAAAGCGGTCTACGGCCTGCTGTCCGGGCACGGCAACATTCACCTGGTGGCGCCCCAGGACTATCAGCATTTCGTCTGGCTGATGAACCGCGCCTACATCATTCTCACCGACTCCGGCGGCGTTCAGGAAGAAGCCCCGGCGCTGGGCAAACCGGTGCTGGTGCTGCGCAAGGTCACCGAACGCCCTTCGGTGCTGGAGGGCGGCACGGTGAAACTGGTTGGCACGCGCACCGAACGTATCGTCAAGGAAACCAGCCAGCTACTCGACGACCCCGAGGCGTATCAGCGCATGGCGAGGGTCTTCACCCCCTTCGGTGACGGGCATGCCAGCGAAATCATCGCCACACGCCTGAGCCGCTGGCTCGAGGAAACCGCCGCCGAGCGAGGCGACGCATGAGCCTGGCGTTTGTCGACTTCCTCACTTATGTGCTGTTCGGCCTGAAGATCCTCGCGATCATCCTCGCCTCGCTGATGTTCCTGCTTGGCCTTGACGACCTGTTCATCGACCTGTGCTACTGGGGCCGCAAGCTGATCCGCCGTTTTCGCATCTACGACAAGCACGAAAAGGCCGATGAGAAACGCCTGTTCGAAGTACCGGAAAAACCCTTGGCAATCATGGTCCCGGCCTGGAACGAGGTGGGCGTGGTCGGCGAAATGGCGCGCCTGGCGGCCTCGACCATCGATTACGAAAACTACCAGATCTTCGTCGGCACCTACCCCAACGACCCGCAGACCCAGGCCGACGTCGACGCCGTGTGCCTGCACTACCCCAACGTACACAAAGTGGTCTGCGCGCGCCCCGGCCCCACCAGCAAGGCCGATTGCCTGAACAACATCATCGACGCCATCCTGCGCTTCCAGGACGATGCCCGTATCGAATTCGCCGGTTTCATCCTGCATGACGCCGAAGACGTGATCTCGCCCATGGAACTGCGCCTGTTCAACTACTTGCTGCCGAGCAAGGACATGATCCAGATCCCGGTGTACCCCTACGCGCCGGAATGGAAAGGCTTTACCGCTGGGCACTACGTCGACGAGTTCGCCGAAAATCACGGCAAGGACGTGATCGTGCGCGAGGCCCTGACCGGCCAGGTGCCCAGTGCCGGTGTCGGCACCTGCTTCAGCCGGCGCGCCATCAGCGCCCTGCTCGAGGACGGCGATGGCATCGCCTTCGACGTCCAGAGCCTGACCGAAGACTACGACATCGGCTTTCGCCTGAAGCAAAAGGGCATGAAGTGTATCTTTGCCCGCTACTCCATCAGCGACCCGGCGCTGGCCCTCAAGCATGAGTGGCGCCCGGGCATGAGCCGCGAGTTCGCCCAGGTGATCTGCGTGCGCGAGCACTTCCCGCGTGACTGGCAGCACGCCATCCGGCAGAAGTCGCGGTGGATCGTCGGCATCGTTTTCCAGGGCACCAGCAACCTTGGCTGGAGCCGCACCGGCGCGCTCAACTACTTCCTCTGGCGCGACCGCCGGGGGCTGTTCGCCTACCTGCTGAGCTTTCTGGTCAACCTGTTGCTACTGGTGCTGCTGGCCATGTGGCTGGTGACCGTGATTGCCCCGGATTCCTGGCGTTTCATGTCGATCCTCAGCGACAGCCACCTGCTCACCACCCTGCTCTGGCTCAACGGCCTGATGCTGGTCAACCGCCTCTTCCAGCGCGGCTGGTTCGTCACCCGCTACTACGGCATCTTCGAGGGCCTGCTGTCGGCACCACGGATGATGTGGAGCAACTTCGTCAACTTCTTCGCCAACCTGCGTGCCCTGCGCCAAGTCATGGAAATGGGCGACTCGCGGCGGGTGGCGTGGGACAAGACCACTCACGAATTCCCTGCCCTCGCTACGCCTGCGCGTACGCCGCTGGGCCATCGCCTGGTGGAAAAGGGCTACATCACCGAACAACAGCTGGAGCAGGCGATCACCAGCCCGGTACGCCGGCGCCTGGGCCGAGAATTGCTGCTGCGGGGCTGGCTGAACAGCGAGCAGCTTGTAGAAACGCTGGCCGAACAGCTCGACCTGCCCTGGGCACCGCTCAACCCATTCAAGCTCGACCCTCAGTTGATCGCCCTGCTGCCTCGCCGGTTGGCCACGCACTATGGCGTGCTGCCGGTCGCCGAAGACGGCAACACCCTGGTGCTGGCCAGCGAAAGCCCGGTCAGCCAGGTATCGCTGGGGGTGATCAGCCGCCAGCTGAAACGCCCGGTCAGCTGCCGCCTGGCGCCCCAGGGCCGGGTCACGCTGGGCTTGCGCTATCACTACCCGAGCCCCTGGCAAAAGCCCGAAACCCACGACATGCTGACCGTGCTGGAGCGGCACCAGGACGATGCCGACCTGCTCGAACGGGTCAGCCAGCACCAGGTCATGCTCGGCGCGCTGCTGCAGGTGCGCGGCATGGTCCCGGTCACCCTGTTCAACCAGGCACTGATCGATTTCGACCCCGAACGCCAGAGCCTCGGCGAGCACCTGATCGCCCGCGGCATCATTACCGAGGAGGTGCTGCAACAGGCCCTCGCCGAACAGGCCAGCGAACAGCAGGCAGCCTTTGACCTGACCCGGGAGGTGGCATGAAGCCGCGTCTGTCCCTGACCCTTTCTGGCCTGCTGCTGTGCTCCACCGCGCTGGCCACCCAGGCAGCGCCGATGACCGAATTCCAGCGCTTCACCAGCTACCCGTTCATGGAGCGCAGCTACCGCGAAGCGAAGAAAGACAACTGGGCCGAAGTCGAACGCCTGACCCGCCATGTCCTCACGCGTGTGCCGAACAACGATGAAGCCCGTGCGTTGCTGGTCGAGGCCCTTGCCCACCAGCGCCGCTACAAGGAGGCCGAAGCCATGGCCGAGCAGCTCGGCGACGGCCCCGAATACGCCAACGCCCTGCTGGAGCTGCGCCTGACCTGGATCGAGCAGGACCCACCAGCGGCGAGCCAGGTGGAAGACTGGCTGGCCGGCGCCGACGGCATGCAGCGGGTACGCCTGTGGCAAGCCTACAGCCTGAGCCTGGCCAAGTTCGGCGGTGCCGGCAAAGCCCTGGACTGGCTCAGCCAGCTGCCGCCACGCGACGATGGCCAGGTGCTGCGCCTGGCCCGCGCCAACTTTGCCGAGCAACTGCGCAACTGGAAAGAAACCATCGAACAACTCCAGCCACTGGCCGACAAGGGCCAATTGCCGCCTGAAGACTGGCAACGGCTGGCCAATGCCTATGTCCAGCAGGTGGACGAAAAGGGCCTGACAAAACTGCTGCAAAGCGCTCCGTCAACCGAAGCCGCCAACCAGACGCGCCTGGCCATGGCCCACCGTGCCATCGCCGTCGGCCATAACCAGCTGGCGCAGCGCTGGCTGCAGCAACTGCCGACCGAACAACTGCAGCAACCCGAGCAACGCCAGCAACTGTGGGAGCTGGCCCGCGAGGGGGACGATGCACAGCTGGTACGCCAGCTGAGCAACGAACTGCAGCGCCCCTGCCTGGAAACGGTCGATTGGCTGTCGCGCCACGACCCGGAGGTCGCCCGTGAGCAGTTCAAAGGTTGCCCCGCCAACGCCGACCCGCGTGCGTATGCGGTACTCAAGCAACGCCTGTATGGCGACCCGGTGCAGCCGCCACAACCGCGCACGGCCGCCGAATGGGAAAAACGCTACGGCCAGAGCGGTGACCTGGCGGCGCTGGAGCAAACAACGTTCCTCTTGCTGCAACAAGGCCGGAATGAACATGCCCGCACATTGCTGGAGCAGGCCTATGACCGCCGCCAAGGGCGCCTGACCCCTTCGCTGCTGCAACGCCTGGCCAACCTCTACGCGCGCAATGATGGCCCGTTCAACAGCCGGCGCCTGCTTGAGCTGATCCCCAGGGTCGACGCCAATGCCCGCGCACAGCTCCTCGGTCGTTTGGCTGAAAACGGCCAGTGCGATGCTGTGCGCCAGTCGATACCGGCAAACCCGAGCGAAGCTGGCCAGTTTCGTGCCATGGGCCGCTGCGCCATGCCCGACCGCCCCGGCGAGGCGGTGGTCTACTACCAGGCGGCCGAGCGCCTGGGCGGCGGCGGCAACCGCCTGCCCCTGGCCTATGCCCTGGAAGCCGCAGGCGATTCCGAAGCGGCCCTGCCGATCTGGCGCAGCCTGCCGGCCAGTGCCTGGAACGATAACGCCCGCCTGACGGCCGCGCGCGGCGCACTGAACGCCGGCGACGCCAACGCCGCCCGCCGCTACTGGGAGGCCGCCGCGCACCACAGTGCCGATGACTGGGCGCTGGGCGCCGCCATTGCGCAACGTCAGGGCGACCTGCAAGCAGCCCTGGGCTTCCAGCGCCAGGCCCTGGCGCACAACCCGCGAGCCGATCATTACTACGCGGCCGCCAGTACCGCCCAGTCAGCCGGCGACAGCGCGCAGAGCACCGCTTGGCTGGAAGAGGCCGTGCGCCTGGCGCCCGATCAGCCACGCTATCGTGCCGACTACGGCATGCGCCTGGCAGGCTCGCAGGACCTGGCCCAGCGCCGCCAGTCGATCCCCTATCTGGAACGCGCCACCCACGACTTCCCCGAAGACTATCGCCTGGGCGAAACCCTCGCCCTGCGCTACGACGAAGCCGAGAACAGCGCCGCCGCACGGCGCGAGCTGCGCCGGGTAATCGACGTGGAAGAAAATCTGGTCGATGCCGACGACGAATACGGCAGCCTCGAAGCCCGCAAGTACCGCCAGCGCCGCGCCCACGAAAGCCTGTCACGGCGCGACACCATCACCCTGGCCAGCACCTGGTCACCCGCCGGCACCTCGACCAACGACAAGTTCCTCGACAATGGCCAGCGCAGCGGCACTTCACGGCGCGCGCAATCGCAGAACGTGCAGCTGGCCATGTGGGACCACGCCCTGGGCGAGGAGCCCAGCCGCAACGGCAGCACCTTGTCGGTCTACGGCCGGGTGCTGTTCGGCGGCCAGAGCCGCACCGACTATGCGCAAAGCATGGGCACCGGCCTCGGCCTGCGCTACAAGCCGCTCGGCCAGGCCAACCTCAACCTGTATGCCGAGCTGTATCACCAACGGCAGATCGACGACGACCACTACAGCGGCCTGAGCCTCGGCGAGCTGCTGAGCCCTGCCAAGGTCGGCGGCAACTGGGGTGACCTGCGCCACCATGCCGAATCCAGCAACGACCTGCTGCTGCGGGCCACTGCCTCGTTCCTTGACCAAGGCGACTGGCGCAACGACTGGCGGGTCGACGAGGACGACTGGAACGAGCGCTTCCTCTACCTCGACGCCGCCTGGTGGACCCGCGCAGGCGACCACGCCTGGCTGTCGCGCTACCAACAGGGCCATGCCTGGAAGCTGCCAGGCAATTCGCCACAGACGCTCATGCCGTACGGCTTCTTCGAGTTCTCCAGCCAGGACCCGAGCAACGACTGGCGCCAGGACGCCCGTGCCGGGGTCGGCGTGCGCTGGCAATGGTGGTTCGACGACGACCGCTACAACGCCTACCGCGGCTCGCTGAAGGTGCGCGCCGAGTATCAGCAGTCGCTGGGTGGCAACCTCTACAAAAGCGCCAATGGCGTGCTGGTTGGCGCGGAGATGACCTTCTGATGCGTACGCTCCTGGCAATCTGCATGCTCGCCCTGTGCCTGCCGGCCATGGCCGACCAGCGCCTGTTCTATCAGCCGCTCAACCGCGATGAAGCCGTGACGCCGGCGCAATGGCAGCAGTTATGGCGCGCCACCAAGGCACAGGGAGGCAAGACCCTGATCGTGCAGTGGAGTGCCTACGGCGACAGTGACTTCGGCGGCGCGCAGGGCTGGCTGGCCAACAGCCTGCGCGAGGCCCACGCCCAAGGCCTGGAGCTGGTACTCGGGCTGTACCTGGACCCGGCCTACTACCAGCGCATCGAGGAACTGGACGGTGATGGCCTGGGCAACTACTGGAAGTCGCAGTTGGGCCGCTCGCTTAGCCAGTACCAACAACTTCGCCAGCACTGGCAGCTGCCCGTCAGCGGCTGGTACCTGCCAATGGAACTGGACGACCTGCACTTTCGCGATGCCGGGCGCCGCGAGGCGTTGTACAGCCAGTTGCAGGCATTCAACCGGCAGCTGGACAAACCGCTGCACATCAGCGCGTTCAGTGCTGGCAAGCTGGCACCGCGGGTCAATGGCGCCTGGCTGGATCAACTGGCCGGGCTGGGCTTGACGGTGTGGTGGCAGGACGGTGCTGGCACCGGGCGGTTGCCGCAACTGGTGCGTCAGAACTACGAGCAGGCGCTGCCATGCCGGGTGGGTGTGGTGCGCGAGGCGTTTCGCCAGGTGAGCAGCGCGGGCCAGGCGTTCAGGGCCGAGCCTGCCGAGCCGAAGCTCAATGGCGGGTGCCATGCCGAGGCGGTATTTGCCTTGCGTTACCGCCCCTGGGCCAAAGGTGTGTTGCCACAGAATTGAGTCGCCAGGCCCGGCCTCTTCGCGGGTAAACCCGCTCCCACAGAACTCTGTGCGGTCTCTGTAGGAGCGGGTTTACCCGCGAAGAGGCCGGGCCTGGCCAAGCAGTACTCCCAGGAGCCCACCGATGTACAAGACCATCGAAGAGCACGTACGCAAGCAAGTCGCCCCCGCTGCCCTGCGCGCCGAGTTCCGCCAGCATGAATTCGACCAGTCCCGACGCTTCTGCCAGCTCATCTTCTGCCTCAGCATCACGGTCTGGCTGATCTTCGACCTCATCGTCAGCTACTTGGGCAACCAGGGCTTCACGTGGTTGTCCGGCCTGTTCATTGGGCTGCTGTGCAGCCTCACGGTGGTCCTCGGTTTCACCCGCAAAGCCCACCACTTCGACGTGCTCAACCTGCTGTTCATTGCCATCATCACCCTGGGCATGCGCCTGCTCATCGAAGGCATCCCGATCGCCCTGCGCCCGGTCTGGCTGGTGCTGGGCACCTCTACCGTGCTGTACAGCGTCTCGGTGTTGCCGGTACGACGCTGGTCGTTCTTCTGCGCCATGGCCATCACCTGGGCCATGCTCAACCCGTTCTACCGCACCAATATCGACCTGGACGACCTCGAAGCCGCGATGCTGTTGAGCTATGCCGTGTTCCTCAGCGGCCTGGTGACCTACAGCTACCTGCAGATGCGCCAGGCCAAACTGCACAACTTCTACATGTCCAAGCTGCTGCTCGAACAGGCCTATGTCGACGTGCTGACCGAAATCCCCAATCGCCGCTCGTTCATGACCAAGGCCGAACGCCAGTTGCAACAGGGGGCTGGGCAATACCTGGCGATGATCGACATCGACAACTTCAAGAAAGTCAACGACCGCTTCGGGCATGACATTGGCGATGAAGTGCTCAAGCGCGTGGCGCTGCACATCAAGGCATCAATGGGAGCGCATGAGTTCGCCAGGCTCGGCGGCGAGGAGTTTGCGATCTTCTTCCAGGGCCTGGACCAGCAAACGGCCGAGCGAGAAGTCGGCAGCTTGTGCAAGCGTGTACGGGAAGACCAGGGCGCGCACCCGGTGACTATCAGCATCGGCCTGGCCCAGGTGGACGCTGCAGACACCCTGACCATGGCGCTGGTCAAGGCCGACCAGGCACTGTACGCGGCCAAGCACCGTGGCAAGGACCGCTTCGTGCTGTGGACTAGCCAGCTGGCAGGTGAATCCTGAACTGTGCCCCGCCCAAGGCGGATTGCGCCACCGTCAGCGTCCCGCCCTGCCCTTCGATCGCCCGGCGGCTGATCGCCAGCCCCAGGCCAAACCCACCCGTGTTGCGGTCACGGCTGCGGTCCAGCCGGTAGAAGGGCTGGAAGATCCGCTCGCGCTCCTCCACCGGAATGCCGATGCCGTCGTCCTCCACGGTCAACAGGCAGGCGCCGTCTGCCTCCAGGCGCAACCTGAGCAACAGGCTTTCATCGCAATAACGCATGGCATTGCGCACCAGGTTTTGCACCGCCCGGGCGGTCAGGCGTGGGTCCAGCACGAAACGAGGTAGATTGCCCTCGGCCTGCACCTCCCACTGGATACCTCGTGTATCCAGTTCTTCGGCAAACCCGCCGAGCACACTGTCGACCAGCTCCAGCAACGACACCTCGACCCGTTCGCGGGCCTGGTCGGCGTTATACAAGCGGCTGTACGACAGTAGCTCAAGCACCAGCTCGTCCAGCTCGCGCACGTGCCCGACCAGCTCCAGCAGGCGCTTGCGGCTGGCCGCAGGCACCTCGTCAAACAGCAGCACCAGGCCGAAATCCAGCCGGGTCAGCGGCGTGCGCAGCTCGTGGGATACCGCGTTGAGCAGCTCGCGCTGTTGATTGACGTGGCGTTCAAGGTCGCTGGCCATGGTGTCGAACACCCCTGCCAGCTCACCGATGTTCGAATGCGCCGAAATGTGCGTGCGCTCGGCCATCTGCCCCTGGCCCAAGCGCCGGGCGGTTTCCTTCAGGCGCTCCAGGTCGCGCCAGTGCGGCCATACCCACAGCAGCAGGCAGCCGAGCATGGCCGCACCGATCAGCACTGTCACGCCCCAGGACAGCACGTTGATATCCAGCGGGTCCGGCGGTGAATGCAGGCTCACCAGCCAATCCTTGTCCAGAGGCGCCAGCACCGTTTCGTAATAGCCCCAGTCGCCGATGCGTACCGCGTACTGGCCATGCTCCAGGCGCGCTTGCTCCGACGGGCTCAGGCCGGCCTGGTCGTTACGCAGCAGGTTGACTTGCAACGGCGCGAACAGCTTGGCCAGGTCCTGCTCCACCGCCGGCCACTGTTCGCGCGGCACCTGGCGGAACTGGCGGACGATCAGCGACTGCACGCCCTTGGCCTGATCCAGGTTGTAGGCCATGAACCGCTCGTGGAACAGGCCGACGATGGTGTCCGGGATCAACAGCAGCGCGCCGGCGTAGGCCACGATGATCACCAGATACAGGCGCACCAGGATTTTCAGCATGCTCGGTCAGCACTCCCACTCGACGCGGCTGAACAGGTAACCCTTGCCCCACACGGTCTTGATCTTGCGCGCCTCACCGGCACTGTCGTCAAACTTGCGGCGCAGCTTGGAAATAGCCACGTCCACCGAGCGGTCGGTGCCGTTGAACTCGATACCGCGCAGTTGCTGCAGGATACGGTCGCGACTGAGCACCACACCGGCATTGCGTGCCAGCACCACCAGCAGGTTGTATTCACCGCTGGACAGCTCCACTTCATCGCCGCGCCAGCTGACCAGGCGCTCGGCGAGGTCGATGCGCAAGCCGCCGATGAGGATCTGGTGGTTGTCCAGGCGCGGCTCGTTGACGCTGCTGCGGCGCAACAAGGTGCGCACACGGGCCAGCAGTACCCGCGGTTCGCAAGGCTTGGTCACGTAGTCGTCGGCGCCCATCTCAAGGCCCAGTACCTGGTCGTGGCTGTCGTCGCGGGCCGTCAGCATCAGGATCGGCAGGCTCTGGGATTCCTGGCGCAGCAGGCGGCACAGTTGCAAACCATCGATGCCAGGGAGCATCAGGTCGAGAATCACCAGGTCGGGGTTGTCCTGCCGAAAGGCATCCAGCACGTGGTCGCCCCGGGCAATCACCCGGACATGGAAATCGTTGCGTTGCAGGTAACTGGCGATCAGCTCGGACAGCGCGCTGTCGTCTTCGACCAGGAGAATGTTAGGCATAGGGGCCGCTGGAAAAATGGACGGGAGCGTCACCGGCCTCTTCGCGGGCAAGCCCACTCCCACAGAATGCTGTACTGCACCTGTGGGAGCAGGCCCACCCACGAAGAAGTCGGCACAGATACCTGCAGAATATAGAAACCCACAAACCGGTAGGACTGTTCTTAACACTTTTTCACACAGGCCCTACAGGTGTTAACAGCCACCCGAGGAACGGTTGCCTTAGGATACGCAGGTCATCATCGGAAGATCCGTATGCCTATTACCCTCCCCCCGCGCCTGCGCCCCCTGGCGCTCGTGGCGCTGCTTGCTCTGTCCCTGGCCGGTTGCGACGATTCGGCTGAGCAGGAAGAAAAACAGCCCGTTCCCCAGGTCCGGGTCGAGACGCTGCAACTGCAGCCCCTGGCCATCAGTACCGAGCTGAGCGGGCGCATCCTGGCGCCGCGCACGGCAGAAGTGCGTGCGCGCGTCGCTGGCGTGGTGCTCAAACGGGTGTATCGGGAAGGCAGCGACGTCAAACAGGGCGATGTGCTGTTCCTCATCGACCCGGCGCCGTTCAAGGCCGACCACGACAGTGCCCGCGCGACCTTGGCCAAGGCCGAGGCCACGCTGTACCAGGCGCGCCTGCAAGAGCAACGCTACCGCCAGCTGGTGGACGACAAGGCCGTCAGCCGCCAGGAATACGACAACGCCCGCGCCGCCTTCCTGCAGGCCGACGCGGCCGTTGCCGAAGCCAAGGCCGCGCTGGAGCGCGCCCGCCTGAACCTTGGTTACGCCACCGTCACCGCGCCGATATCCGGGCGCATCGGCCGCGCCCTGGTCACCGAAGGTGCACTGGTCGGGCAGAACGAAACCACGCCGCTGGCGACCATCCAGCAGCTCGACCCGATTCACGCCGACGTGACCCAGTCGACCCGCGAGCTCAACGCCCTGCGCCGTGCGCTGCGCGCCGGTGAACTGCAGCAGGCCGGCGACGGCCAGGCCCGCGCCACCCTGATTCAGGACGATGGCAGCGCCTACCCGCTGCCGGGCAAGCTGCTGTTCTCCGACATCAGCGTCGACCCGAGCACCAACCAGATCACCCTGCGCAGCGAGTTCCCCAACCCGGACCTCGACCTGCTGCCGGGCAGCTACGTGCGCGTGCGCCTGGAGCAGGCCGTGCAACCCAAAGGCTTGAGTGTGCCGCAGCGGGCCATCCTGCGTGACAGCGCCGGGGTGCCGAAGGTGCTGGTGGTCGACGCTCAGGCGCGCGTCAGCGAACGCCAAGTGGTACTGGGCAGCGTCCAGGGTGACCGCTGGCTGGTCAGCGAGGGGCTGGCGCCCGGCGAACGGGTGGTGGTCGAAGGCCTGCAGCACGTCAAGGCGGGCGACCAGGTCCAGGTCGACCCCGCCGCCCAGCCCATCGTCCAGCACACCGGCCAGTGAGGGCCTGATCCATGCCGCAGTTCTTCATCGACCGCCCGATCTTCGCCTGGGTCGTCGCACTGTTCATCCTCCTCGCCGGCGCCCTGGCCATCCCCCAGCTGCCGGTGGCGCAGTACCCCAACGTGGCGCCGCCGCAGGTGGAGATCTACGCCGTGTACCCGGGCGCCTCGGCAGCGACCCTGGACGAAAGCGTGGTCAGCCTGATCGAGCAGGAGCTCAATGGCGCCGACAACCTGTTGTACTTCTCGTCGCAGAGCAGCCTGGGTAGCGCCACCATCACCGCCACCTTCGAGCCAGGCACCCACCCAGACCTGGCCCAGGTGGACGTGCAGAACCGCCTGAAGGTGGTCGAGTCGCGCCTGCCGCGCCAGGTGACCCAGCAAGGCCTGCAGGTAGAGAAGGTGTCCACCGGGTTCCTGCTGCTCGGCACCCTCACCGCCGAGGACGGCAGCCTCGATGAAACCGCGCTGTCCGACATCCTCGCGCGCAATGTGATGAACGAAATCCGCCGCCTCAAGGGGGTCGGCAAGGCGCAGCTGTATGGTTCCGAACGCGCCATGCGCATCTGGATCGACCCAAGCAAGCTGATCGGTTTCAACCTCACGCCCAACGATGTGGCCGAGGCCATCGCCGCACAGAACGCCCAGGTCGCCCCCGGCAGCATCGGCGACCTGCCCGCCCGCAGCACTCAGGAAATCACCGCCAACGTGGTGGTCAAGGGCCAACTGAGCACGCCCGAGGAATTCGCCGCCATCGTCCTGCGTGCCAACCCGGATGGCTCCAGTGTCACCGTCGGCGATGTCGCCCGGGTCGAGGTCGGCGCCCAGGAGTACCAATACGGCACGCGCCTGAACGGCAAGCCGGCCACCGCCTTCAGCGTGCAGCTGGCGCCAGGGGCCAACGCCATGGAAACCGCCACCCTGGTGCGGGCAAAGATGCAGGAGCTGTCGCGCTACTTCCCCGAAGGCGTCAAGTACGACATCCCCTACGACACCTCGCCGTTCGTCAAGGTCTCGATCCAGCAAGTCATCAGCACCCTGTTCGAGGCCATGTTGCTGGTGTTTGCGGTGATGTTCCTGTTCCTGCAGAACCTGCGCTACACGCTGATCCCGACCCTGGTGGTGCCTGTGGCGCTGATGGGCACCTTCGCTGTGATGCTGGCCATGGGCTTCTCGGTCAACGTGCTGACCCTGTTCGGCATGGTCCTGGCCATCGGCATCCTGGTCGACGACGCCATCGTGGTGGTGGAGAACGTCGAGCGGATCATGGCCGAGGAAGGCCTGCCGCCCAAGGAGGCCACGCGCAAGGCCATGGGCCAGATCAGCGGCGCCATCGTCGGCATAACCCTGGTGCTGGTGGCCGTGTTCCTGCCCATGGCCTTCATGAAAGGCTCGGTGGGGGTGATCTACCAGCAGTTTTCGCTGTCGATGGCGGTGTCGATCCTGTTCTCGGCCTTCCTCGCCCTGAGCCTGACCCCGGCGCTGTGCGCCACCTTGCTCAAGCCATTGGCCAAGGGTGAGCACCATGAGCGCAAGGGCTTCTTCGGCTGGTTCAACCGCCGCTTCGAAAGCATGAGCAACGGCTACCAGCGCTGGGTGCTGCAGGCGCTCAAGCGCAGCGGCCGCTACCTGCTGGTGTATGGCGTGCTGCTGGCGGTGCTGGGTTATGGCTTCAGCCAGCTGCCCACGGCGTTCCTGCCCACCGAAGACCAGGGCTACACCATCACCGATATCCAGCTGCCGCCGGGCGCCAGCCGCATGCGCACCGAGCAGGTGGCGGCGCAAATCGAGGCGCACAACGCCGAGGAGCCGGGGGTGGGCAACACCACGTTGATCCTTGGCTTCAGCTTCTCGGGCAGCGGCCAGAACGCCGCGCTGGCTTTCACCACGCTCAAGGACTGGTCCGAGCGCGGCGCCGATGACAGCGCGCAATCGATCGCCGACCGGGCCACCATGGCCTTCACCCAGCTCAAGGACGCCGTGGCCTATTCGGTGCTGCCACCACCAATCGACGGCCTGGGCGAATCGACCGGCTTCGAATTGCGCCTGCAGGACCGCGGTGGCATGGGCCATGAAGCGCTGATGGCCGCCCGCGACGAGCTGCTGGCCGGCGCACAGAAGAGCAAGGTGCTGGCCAACGTGCGTGAGTCTTCGCTGGCGGAGAGCCCGCAGGTGCAACTGGAAATCGACCGCCGCCAGGCCAATGCCCTGGGCGTGTCGTTCGCCGACATCGGCTCGGTGCTGGATGTTGCAGTGGGCTCCAGCTACGTCAACGACTTCCCCAACCAGGGCCGCATGCAGCGGGTGGTGGTGCAGGCCGAAGGCGACCAGCGCAGCCAGGTCGAGGACCTGCTGAAAATCCACGTGCGCAACAATAGCGGCAAGATGGTACCCCTGGGTGCCTTCGTCCAGGCCAAGTGGGTCAGCGGCCCGGTGCAACTGACCCGCTACAACGGCTACCCGGCAGTGTCGATTTCCGGCGAGCCGGCGGCCGGCCACAGCTCGGGCGAGGCCATGGCCGAAATCGAGCGCCTGGTCGCACAACTGCCGGCCGGTGCTGGCCTGGAATGGACCGGCCTGTCGCTGCAGGAGCGCCTGTCCGGCAGCCAGGCGCCGCTGCTGATGGCGTTGTCGTTGCTGGTGGTGTTCCTGTGCCTGGCAGCGCTGTACGAAAGCTGGTCGATCCCTACCGCGGTGCTGCTGGTGGTGCCGCTCGGCGTGCTCGGCGCGGTGCTGGCCGTAACCTTGCGCGGCATGCCCAACGATGTGTTCTTCAAGGTCGGCCTGATTACCCTGATCGGCCTGTCGGCGAAGAACGCCATCCTGATCATCGAATTCGCCAAACACCTGGTCGACCAGGGCGTGGACGCCGCTGACGCAGCACTTCAGGCCGCACGCTT
This sequence comes from Pseudomonas sp. NBRC 111123, assembly GCF_001320205.1. Taxonomy (NCBI): domain Bacteria; kingdom Pseudomonadati; phylum Pseudomonadota; class Gammaproteobacteria; order Pseudomonadales; family Pseudomonadaceae; genus Pseudomonas; species Pseudomonas sp. NBRC 111123. The sequence continues at coordinate 21,895 of NZ_BCAZ01000012.1, read as the reverse complement.
GCGCCTGCGGCCGATCGTCATGACCTCGCTGGCGTTCATCCTCGGCGTGGTGCCACTGGCCATTGCCACCGGCGCCAGCTCCGCGAGCCAGCAGGCGATCGGTACCGGGGTGATCGGCGGCATGCTCAGTGCCACGCTGGCGGTGGTGTTCGTGCCGGTGTTCTTCGTGGTGGTGATGCGCCTGGCCGGGCGCGGCCGTACCAAGGCCGAACAGGCGCAAGCCGGCGAAGCCTGACTGGACAAGCCGGGCGTTGAATGAGAGGGTTCCGGGCATTGACTGCCCGGAACCCTTTTTCATGCCTGATGCCCTGCCCCCCTGCTCCGTTCTGATCCTCGCCGGTGGCCGCGGCCAGCGCATGGGCGGGCGTGACAAAGGCCTGATGCAATGGCGCGGCGAGCCCTTGGTTGCGCATATCCACCGCACCGTGCGGCCGCTCAGCGATGACCTGGTGATTTCCTGTAACCGCAACCAGCAGGCGTATGCCGCTTATGCCGACCAACTGGTAGGGGATGCCGAAGCGGACTATCCAGGGCCACTGGCCGGTGTGATTGCCGGGCTACAAGTGGCCAGGCATGAATGGGTGGTGCTGCTGGCGTGCGATGCGCCGTTGGTTGACCAAGGCCTGATCGATGCGCTCAGACAACGGGCTATCGACGGGAACAGTGCCGCGATGGTGCGCCAGGGTGGGTATTGGCAGCCGATGTTCAGTGTACTGCCACGCCGCGTGCTGCCGGTGCTGGAGCAGGCCTGGGCAGCGGGTGAGCGGAGTTTGCAGAAGGCCTTGCTGCGGGAGGCCGTGCAGGGGTTTGAGTGTGCCGGGGATGATCGCAGGTTGAGCAATTTCAATAGCCCGGAGTTGCTGCTCGACTAAATACGTGACGCGGTCGATGTAGGAGCGGCACCATGCAGTTAAAAGATCGCGCAGCGGCACCATGCAGTTAGCCATTGGTCAGTTCCTCGATACTGATCTCGCGCATCCTGAACTTCTGCACCTTGCCGGTCACCGTCATCGGGAATTCGTCGACAAAGCGGAAATACCTGGGCACCTTGAAGTGCGCGATCCGCGCCTTCGCCCACTCGCGCAGCTCGTCCGCGCTCGCGATGTGCCCCGGGTGCAGGCGTACCCAGGCGACGATCTCCTCGCCATACTTGCTGCACGGCACGCCAATCACCTGCACATCGGCCACCGCCGGGTGGGTGAAGAAGAACTCCTCCAGCTCCCGTGGGTAGATGTTCTCGCCGCCGCGAATGATCATGTCCTTGCTGCGCCCAACGATGCGCACGTAGCCCTGCTCGTCCATCACCGCCAGGTCGCCGGTGTGCATCCAGCCGTCACTGTCGATGCTCTCGGCGGTGGCCTTGGGGTTGTTCCAGTAGCCAAGCATCACGCTGTAGCCGCGGGTGCACAGCTCGCCGATCTCGCCATGCGGCACCGTATTGCCGTCGGCATCGATCACCTTGTTCTCCAGCCGAGGCTGTGTGCGCCCAACGCTGGTCACGCGGCGCTCCAGGTCGTCGTCGGGGCCCGTCTGCAGCGACACCGGGCTGGTTTCGGTCATGCCGTAGGCAATCTGCACCTCGGCCATGTGCATTTCGCCGATTACCCGACGCATCACTTCGATGGGGCAAGTGGCGCCGGCCATGATCCCGGTGCGCAGGCTCGACAGGTCGAAGTCGCCGCGCTGCGGGTGATCCAGCTCGGCGATGAACATGGTCGGTACGCCATACAGGGCGGTGGCCTTTTCCTCGGCCACGGCGCGCAGGGTCGCCAGCGGGTCGAAGGCGTCATTCGGGTAGATCAGCGTGCTGCCGTGGGTCATGCAACCGAGGTTGGCCATGACCATGCCGAAGCAGTGGTACAGCGGTACCGGTACGACCAGGCGGTCATGCTCGGTCAGGCCCAGGCTTTCGCCGACCATGTAGCCGTTGTTGAGGATGTTGCTGTGGCTGAGCGTGGCGCCCTTGGGGAAGCCAGTGGTACCGGAGGTGTACTGGATGTTGATCGGGTCGTCGCAGCGCAATTGCGCCTGGCGCTCGGCCAGGGCAGCAGGGCTGACGGACTGGGCGCGGGCTTGCAATTCATGCCAGGCGAGGAAGCCGGGCGGCGGTGACACCGCCAGGCTGACCACACCGCGCAGTTCGGGGAAGCGCTCGCAGCCCAAGGCACCGGGCTGACCGTTTAGCAGGCCCGGGACCAGGCCCAGCAGCATGGCGTGGTAATCGGAAGTCTTGAAGGCGTCGGCACAGATCACCCAGCGGCAGCCGGACTGGCCGAGCGCGTAGTCCAGCTCACTGGAACGGTAAGCCGGGTTGATGTTGACCAGGATCGCGCCGACCTTGGCGCTGGCAAACTGGGTGATGCACCATTCGGCGCAGTTGGGCGCCCAGATGCCCAAGCGGTCGCCGGGTTGTACGCCCAGGGCCATGAGTGCGCGGGCGTGCTGGTCGACGGCGTCGGCCAGCTGCTGCCAGGTGTAGCGCAGGGCCTGGTGGCGGACCACCAGCGCATCGCGCTCGGGGAAGCGGGCGACGGTGGTGTCGAAGGCATCGCCGATGCATTGGCTGAGCAGGGCCTTGGTCTGGTTGCCCTGGGAGTAGCTTGGCTGAGACATCGGCATTCTCTTGTTGTTCTTGTGTTGATAGAACCGGCCTCTTCGCGGGTAAAACCGCTCCCACAAGATCACCACAGTATTCGAAAACAGCGCCGTAACTGTGGGAGCGGGTTTACCCGCGAAGGGCCCTGCACTGAACTACCTTACGAACACCTGCGGCGTGGTGGTGGACATGTCCCCCCCCGGCAACTTGATGTTCTTCACCTTCTCCAGCGTCTGAGGGTCGAACACCGCCAAGTCGTTGAAGGTACCGCCCAGGTACAACTTGTCGCCCTTCTTGTCGAAGGTCACGCAGTAATAGGTGTGCTCCAGATTAGCCGCCTTGATCAGCTTGCGCTGCTTGATGTCGTACTTGGCCAGGCGGTTGAGCACACCGTAGATCTGGTTCGGATCTTTCGGTGAACGCAGGCCGGTGAAGTACAGCTCGGTCAGGTCGGCGAACTCCTGGGTGTGGGTCTTGCCGGTCTTGAGGTCGACACTCAGGTAGCCATACAGCAGCTCGGCCTCGTTCGGGTCCTGCTTGGCGTCCTTGAACTTGGCGATGGTGTAGAGCATCGAGAACTCGTGGCGCGGGCTCTGGTGCGGCCAGAAGTACAGCACATCCGGGGCGCTGTAGCCCTTGCGGTTCCAGTTGCGCAGCGGCAGCGCCACCGTGTACTTGCCGGTCTTGACGTCCATCTTGTAGATGTCCGGCCCGGCGACGAACAGGCTGCCGTCGTCGGCGGCGCGCATCAGGTAGACCTGGCGCGGCATCGGGAAGGTACGCACCGGCTTGGCCTCCAGGCCATCTGCGGTGCTGTACACCTCCAGGCGCGGTGGTTTGACCACATAGTGGTCGTTCAGGTGCTGGGTCGGGTTGACCGTGGCGTACACCTCTTTGCCATCGGGGCTCAGGGCGAACGAGTACATCGACTTGCCGACTTCGCCCGGCACGCTGGAGAGGTTGGCGTGGAAAGTGGTCTTGCAGGTGTCCAGGTCGATGCCGTAGATGTCGGCATAGTGGTTGTTCAGCACGTAGGCGGTGCGGTTGTCCGGCGCCATCATCGCGGTGCCGGGGCCGAACTTGTCGGGCATCTGGCAGCTTTTGTACAGCGTGTCGCTGGCCACGTCGATGACGTGCAGGTTGTTCGGGTAGTTGGTGGTGATCAGGTATTCCTGGCCAGCCTTGAGGGCCGGCCCGGCATCGTCGGCCTGTACCGCCCAGGCGCAGGCCGTGGCGGCGATGGTCAGCGCAAGTTGCGCGCAGCGTCCAGCTTTCATGCGGTTTCCCCTTGTCATTCTTGTTGGGCCGGTCACTTGTCTTTCGGGAACACGGTGCCGAGGTTGCGCCAGTCTTCCTGGGAGTTGTTCGCCTGGGCGTTCCAGTCCTGGTAGGTGCTCATCATGTCCGGCACCTGGGCCGGCCACCAGCAAGGGTCGGAACAACCATAAAGGTCGGCTTCCATCGGCTGGCACAGCGAGCTGACGCCACCAAAGGCGTCCACTTCCCAACCCGGGTCGGTGGTGGCGGTGCAACCAGCCACCGCGCTCATGGCCATGACTTCTTCGACGCGGTCTTCGGCGGCGGCCTGCTCGAGGATGCGCGCCTTGTTGTTCAGGGGCTTCAAGTGCTTCATGTCAGTGCGCCTTCCGCGGGGTGATGTAGTGGTCGATGAAGGCCGGGTTGGCGGCCATGATGCGGCTGTAGACTTCGATGCCGAAATCGACCCAGTCGCGCATCAGCTCGCAGTAGTGGTAGGTCGGGTGCTGCGGGTCGCCGTAGCGGGCGTAGCTCTCGTGGTAGCAGCCGCCGGAGCACAGGTTACGGATGCGGCAGCTTTCGCAGCCGGTGTTGCTGCGGTCCAGGCGCTGGGACAGGAAGTCGTTGAGCTGAGCCTGCTTCACCCCCTGGTGCACGTTGCCGAAGGTTGGCAGGCTAGAGCCGGTGAAGCGGTGGCACAGGTTCAGCTCGCCCTCGTGGTCCACGGCCAGCATCTTCAGCCCGGCACCGCACGGCAGGGCCTTCTTGTGGCCTTCGTGGATGTCGGTGATCAGCTGGTGCAGGTTGGAGAAGCCGATATTGCGGTGCTCCAGCGCCGCCTCCAGGTACTTGCGGCCAAGTGCCTTCATGTTGGTGAACACCTGCACCAGCTCTTCGCTGGTGAGGTTGAAGTCGGCCATGTCGCCGGAAGTGACCGGGGCAAAGCCGACTTCGGCGAAGCCCATTTCGTTGAACAGGTGGTTCCAGATGGTTTCGACGTCGGTGATGCCACGGGTCAGCGTGACCCGCGCCCCCACCGGGCGGCTGGTGTAGCGCGACAGCAGCAGGTCGGCCTTGCGCCGCACCACGTCATAGGTGCCCTGCCCGCCCACGGTGATACGGTTGCGGTCGTGCACGGTCTTCGGGCCGTCGATGCTGATCGACAAACCGAAGCGGTGGGCGTTGAGCCAGTCGATGATCTCTTCGGTGAGCAGGGTCGCGTTGGTGGTCATGATGAACTCCACCTGCTTGCCGGCTTCGGCGAAGCGCCGCTCGCAGTAGGCGACCATGTGCTCGATCAGCGGCCGATTGGACAGCGGCTCGCCACCGAAGAACACCACGCTGTAGCGTTGCTCGTTGGGCGACTCCTTGAGCAGCATCTCCACCGAGGCTTCGGCGGTGGCGGTGCTCATCTTCTTGCCGGCGGAGGGTTTGTCCAGGTCTTCCTTGTAGCAGTAGGTGCAGCTGAGGTTGCAACCGGTGTTGACGTTGAGCACCACGGTGTTCAGCGCTGTGCGCTCGACCTGCTTGAGGGAGATTTCCGGGGTCAGCGGCGAGCCGTCGCTGACCAGTTCCAGCGCGATCAGCTCGCGCAGGGTGTCCTGGATATCATCGCCGGCAAACTGCTGGCCAAGGCGCTGCATCAGCTCCTCGGCCGAGCAGCCTTGCTGGCGCAAAGTATCGATGATGCTGCCTGTCACCGCATCGGTGGCAAACAGCGAACTGCTGGGGATATGGAACAGCATGCGGTCGGCATCGACCTGCACTTCGTGCAGGTTGCGCTCGACCAGGTTCAGTAGTACGCCCATGGCGACCTCCCGATAATCGATCCGTTGGAAAAACCGTTACGCCCTGCCGTTATGGCAGCGGCGGGTTGTTCCAGCGCTGAACGGTGACGATCATGTGCCCTTCGCCAGTCTGGCCACCGTCGGCCAGCGTGGCGATGACTTTCAGGTTGCCGGCGTTGTTGGTCATCATCTTGCGCTCAGGGTTGGGGCCGGCACCGCCGGGTACGAACACGCCATCGGCCTGCATCTGCCCGGCGAACTTGACGTCCTCGTCTTCACCAGCACGCTCGTTGAAGGGTTCCACCGCCCAGGTAGCCGGCAGATAGCCGATACGCAGTGGCTGGCCGCTGGCGTCCTTGCCCCAGGCTTCGGCTTCGAAACGGCCCTGGACCTTGGGTACCGAAGCGCCGTTCTCGCCGATACGGGCAATGGAGAACGCCGGCACCACCTTCACTTCCTCGACCTTGTCGTAGACCGCCAGGTTGACGCCCTTGAGCGCACCGACCGTGACCTCGCGCTGGCCAGGCTTGGCATCTGCCACAGCGCGGGCTTTCACGCGCACCAGGGTCGGGGTCTGCTCCAGTACCTCGGTCACCTCCACGCCAGCCCCTAGTTCAGGCTTGCCGGCCAGGCCGGTTCCGACCAGGGTGATCTCGCTTTCGCCCCCGGCCTTGATGAACTCAGGCTGAACCGCCAGCAAGCGCGCCTTGCCTTCTTTGGCTGCGGTGAAGTCCAGGCCACGCTCGTCGTGATCGGCTTCGAACATGCGGCCTTTCATTTCGCCATCCAGCGCAGCGAACACCTGGCGCAGGTTGCTGTCGCCGACCTGTACGTTGCCGCGCCACTCATAGCCGTTGTAGAGAATGGCCGTGCCAGTGCCGTTGAACGGGGTACCGTCGGCGTAGCTGCCTTTGACCTCGACCTTGAAGGTATCGCCCTGCTCGGCACTGACCGTCATCACCCCGCGCACATCCCCCTTGGCCAGCATGTGGCCGCTGAACGCCCACTGCCCCGGCAGCGCGTCGGCGGTCGGCTTGGCCTGCTGCCACTCGGCCCAGGCCGGGCTTTCCAGCGGGAAGCGCTTGGCCAGGTTCGGGACCACTTGCTTGAGGGCGATTTCCAGCCAGTCGCGGTCACGCGCCTGGGCCTGGTATTCGAGGGATGGCCATTGGCCGAGGTGGAAGTTGATCAGGTGTTCCCACTCCTGCGCCGGGCGGCGCTGCAAGGCGACACGGGCACCGGAGTGGCAACGGCCACAGGTTTCGCTGAGCTGGGTGTCGAAGTGCTCGACAGTGTTGAGCCGGCGCTCCATGGCGTAGCGCACGCCATCGGTCTCGCTTGGCGCCAGGCCCTGCTTGTCGGCCAGGTACTTGACCAGGGTACGTCGGTCATCGTCGCTGATTTGCAGGCCATGCATGACTTGCATGCGGGCGATGCTCATCAGCCAGCCTTCCGGGGTCTTGCGCTGGTGGCTGATGCGGCTGTAGGTATCGTTGCCCTCGGGGATATGGCACCCCATGCACTTGTTCTGCAACAGGCTCGGGCCCTGCTCGGCCGCCATGGCCTGGGTGCCCAGCAATGCGGCGGCGACCAGCGCCAGTTTGCCCGCCTGCCGCCGGAGTCGAGTCGTCTTCAAGGTCAGACCTCCACGGTTGTTGTTCTTATCGTTTTCACACGCTTTGGTACAGCAGGTGTGCTTGTGACGGTTGTGATACAGAAACTGTGCCAAGTGCTGCAAAGGCGTTGTATTTCAGGCTTTTAGCTGGCCTGAATGGGCAGCCTGATGCGTTGCCGGGCTAGCCGGAGCGTGCCATTTCGCGACAGCGTGTTTCATCCTGAGACAGGGCCTGCTGCGCAGGCCATCGCAGGCAAGCCCGCTCCCACAGGAAAAGCGCATGGCCACGGCTCAACACAGTGCCTGTGGGCGCGGGCTTGCCCGCGTAGAGGCCGGCACAGCCACTGTTTCATCACCGTCTCACACTGTCTCAATGTGCAACAGCGCACGCCTGCAATCTCAACCTTGCAACGTGGCAAAACCCATGTAGTTCAGCGCCTTGCGGCCATCGACCGACCTTGGCACGGCCATTGCGCCTGTACCGGCCACATCCAATGACAAGAGGCACAGCCCCATGCTTTCCGAACTGCCCATCCTGCCCGCCACCCGCGCCTTCCTCGAACGCACCCTGAAGATGCGCATCGGCGCCGACTGGCAGGACGCCGCCAGCGGTCGCACGCTGTCCTTCCGCAACCCGGCCACGGGTGAAGTCCTCGGTGAAGTGCCCGCCGCCGAGCAGCAAGACGTCGACCGCGCCGTACGCGCCGCCCGCCAGGCCTTCGATGACTCGCCGTGGAGCCGCGTGCGCCCGCGCGAGCGGCAGAACCTGCTGTGGCGCCTGGCCGACCTGATGGAGCGCGACGCCCAGCAGCTGGCCGAGCTGGAATGCTTGAACAATGGCAAGAGCGCTGCGGTAGCCAAGGTCATGGACGTGCAGCTGGCCATCGACTTCCTGCGCTACATGGCCGGCTGGGCCACCAAGATCGAGGGTAGCACCGTCGAAGCGTCCATGCCGTTGATGCCCAACGACCAGTTCCATGGCTTCGTGCGCCGCGAGGCCGTCGGGGTGGTCGGTGCCATCGTCGCCTGGAACTTCCCGCTGCTGCTGGCCTGCTGGAAGCTCGGCCCGGCCCTGGCCACAGGCTGCACCGTGGTGCTCAAACCGGCCGACGAAACCCCGCTGACGGCGCTCAAGCTGGCTGAGCTGGTAGACGAGGCAGGCTACCCGGCCGGGGTGTTCAACGTGATCACCGGCACCGGCCTGAACGCCGGCGCAGCGCTGAGCCGCCACCCGGGCGTGGACAAGCTGACCTTCACCGGCTCCACCGAAGTGGGCAAGCTGATCGGCAAGGCGGCCATGGACAACATGACCCGCGTCACCCTGGAGCTCGGCGGCAAGTCGCCGACCATCGTCATGCCCGACGCCAACCTGCAGGAAGCCGCCGCCGGCGCCGCCACGGCGATCTTCTTCAACCAGGGCCAGGTGTGCTGCGCAGGCTCGCGCCTGTATGTGCACCGCAAGCACTTCGACAACGTGGTAGCCGACATCGCCGGCATTGCCAACGGCATGAAGCTCGGCAGCGGCCTGGACCCAGCGGTACAGATGGGGCCGCTGATCTCGGCCAAGCAGCAGGACCGGGTCACCGGCTACATCGAGCTCGGCCGTGAACTGGGGGCGACCATCGCCTGTGGCGGTGAAGGGTTCGGCCCGGGTTACTTCGTCAAACCGACCGTGATCGTCGACGTCGACCAGCGCCATCGCCTGGTACAGGAAGAGATCTTCGGGCCGGTTCTGGTCGCGATGCCGTTCGACGACATCGACGAAGTGATCGGCATGGCCAACGACAACCCTTATGGCCTGGGCGCGAGCATCTGGTCCAACGACCTGGCGGCAGTGCACCGGATGATTCCGCGGATCAAGTCGGGGTCGGTGTGGGTCAACTGCCACAGCGCGCTGGACCCGGCGCTGCCGTTTGGTGGCTACAAGATGTCCGGTGTCGGCCGTGAGATGGGTGCTGCAGCCATCGAGCACTACACCGAGCTCAAATCGGTGCTGATCAAGCTCTGATTTAAAGTCTGGGGCTGCGAAGCGGCCCCAAGATCTCAGATGTAACCCTGCTCGCCGAGCCACCGCCGCAGCATCATCTGTTGTTCCCTGGATTTTCCATTTAAGACTTCATCAAGCAATTCACCTGCCAGCAAACTGCACACCACCGGCGCCAGCTCGATCCCCTGCACATGCCAAACCCCCAATGGCTGATCCGCCGTCACCACCACCTCGGCCTCGTCCACGAATCCATCGCGCAATACAGGCCGCCGCGCCACCCCCACCGCCGCCCAGTCCGCCGCCAGGTGCAACGGCTGCGCATCCGGCCATACCTGACGGCGCCTCCAGAATGGCTGCCCGGCACGTTCAAGCTCCTGCCCGTAAAAATCCCGCCCGATACGGGCGAAACGCAGGAACAGCTGCTCGATCCGCTGCTGATGGAACTGCCTCGCCAAGCCCGCGCGCTCTGGCCGGCGCAGTAAGGTATTGATCACCACTGGCGCCTGCAGCGCAGACGACAGCGACTGGAAAATCCCGTTCCCCGACAATGGGTCCACCGCCATCGCCGCATCGCCCACCCGCAACCAGTCGTCCCCGACACAGTCGCCAGCGAGAATGGCCGTGCTGCTGCGCGCATGCACCTGTGCAGGCTCCAGCGCATGCCCATCGAACAGCTCGGCCACCAGCGCCGACGCACGACGGCGTGCGGCGCAAAATTCAGGCAGCGCCGCCTTGCCCGGTAGCCCCTCGGCGTCCAGGGTCACCTGCCAATAGCAGCGCCCGTCGGCCAAGCGGGCCATCCAGGCCCAGCCATCGTCCAGGCTTTCCACCGCCGACGCCGGCGTGCCAGGTGCTGATTGCCAGAGGTTGAGCAGGCTCACCGTTTCCGGCCCGCGCAAACGGTCCGCCGCCAACGGTGCCTGTCGGCCACGTGCCTCGACCAGGAAGTCGCCCTGAAGCAGCTGCCCATCATCCAGCCGCACCTGATAGCCCTCGGCGCGCACAACGTCACGCACACGCCCTTGTACCAGTGTCACACCTGCACGCAGCAAGTCATTACGCAACGCACGATCAAAGCGCTGGCGGTCAAGCAGGTATTCCTGATTGAGTTGCAGGTGCTGGCCACTCCAGCGCACCTGCCGTGTCGCTGGCACCGCCGCCTCGGCCAGGGCGCCGCCCAGCCCGGCATGGCGCAGCCCTTCCAGTACCCGCTGCGAAACCCCTTCCACGGCGGCAAAACGCCGCCAGTCGGAGACCACCGTCACCGGGTAACCCAGCCGGCGCAGGCCCAGCGCGGTAGCGGCGCCGGCAGGCCCGGCGCCCAACACCAGAATGCGCGCTTCAGGCATCTGCCGCACCTCGACGCTCTGGCCCGCTGAACGTGGCATGCGCCTGCAGCCAGGCATGCACCTGCTGGCGGTCCATGCCAGGCTGACGCTGCAACAGCGCCGCAATCCGCCCAGTGACAGCGGCACAACCCAGGCTTGCCCCCGCCATGCCGCGCTCGCCCACGTAACCACCGAAATCGGCCTGGGCAGTACCCAGCCAAGACCACTGCCCCGGCGTGCAACGGGCATCACCGGTAATACGGATGACGCCCGGGTAGCAGGCCGGATACACCGCATTACCCTGCGCCGGGCTGGACGCACAAAGCAGCACCCCGGCTGCCTGCACCTCGGCGCACGCCTGGCGCAGCACCGGCCGATCCTGCTGCAGGCCAAGGCTGAGGTTGATCAACGAAACGCCCTGCTCCGCCAACCAGAACAACCCGGCGGCAACCTGCAAGGCGCTGGTACTGCCTTGCTCGGTAAACACCTGGGCCAGCAACAGCGGCAGCTCGCCGGCTTCAGCTTGCAGCCTGGTGACCACGGCGCTGCCATGACCAAGCCGGTCTGGTTGCAATTCGCCCTCGCACAGCACGCCCTCTTCCAGCCAGAAGCGTCGCGCCATGACCAATGCCTGCGAGGGCGCACAACCACTGTCGATCACACCGACCCTGAACTCAGCGGCCATGCTTGATCGCCTCCTGGGGCAATACGCGCAATTGCCCACCTTGCAGATGCAGATGCAGGTCGGCATCGGCCAGCGTCGAGGCGCGGTGGCTGATCAAGATGCGCGTGCGCCCGGCGAACAGTTGGTCGATGGCGGCAATCACTTCGCGTTCGGTGGCTTCGTCCACCGCCGAGGTGGCTTCGTCGAGCACCAGGATCGAAGGGGCCTGGAGCACCGCCCGAGCGATGGCGATACGTTGCTTCTGCCCACCGGAGAGCTGCTGGCCACGCTCACCGAGCAACCCGTCCAGCCTCAGCGGCAGGCTCTCGACCAGGCTGTCTAGGTGGGCCAGTTGCACCACCCGTTCCAGCTCCCCACGGCTGGCCTGCGGGGCGCCGTAGGCCAGGTTCTGCGCCAGGGTGCCGCGGAACAGCACGATGTCCTGGCTGACCACGGCGATGCGCTGGCGCACGGCGGCCAGATCGAGTTCGCGCAGGTCGGCGCCGTCGAGCAGGATGCGCCCGGCATCCGGGTCATAGAAACGCTGCAGCAGGTCGATCAGGGTCGATTTGCCGACACCGGAGGCACCGCTGATGGCGACTTTCAGGCCTGCGGCGATGCAGGCATCGACCTGGGCCAGCACCGCACCCTGGCGCCCGTCATGGGCAAAGCACACGCCTTCCAGGCGCAGCTCGCCCGGCCCGTGGGGCATGGGCCTGGGCGTTTCTGCTTCGCGCACTGCCACGGCCTCCTGCTTCAGCTCCATTACCCGGCCCAGGCTCACCGCCATGCGCTGCACCGCCACGTACAGGCCCAACAGGCTCTGCACCGGGCCGACCGCCATGCCCATGTAGGTGGAAAACGCAATCAGTGCGCCGAGCTGCCAGGTGCCCTGGATCACCCACCAGCCACCGACCAGGAACGCGCAGGCGCGGCACCAGGAGGTCAAGGTGCCAGGGATCGCCTGGGTGAAGAACTCGGTGACCTGCACCTTGAGCAGCTGGCGCATGTAGCCCTGCCCCAACTGGTCCAGGCGCCCGGCCTCGCGATTTTGCTGGCCGACAGCCTGAATGAACTTCATCGCCGGCAATGTCTCGACCAGAAACGACGACACGTCCGCCGAGCGCTCGCGCAGGTTGCGCACCTCGCGCTCAACCTTGCGCCGCATCCAGCGCAGCCACAGCACTTCGATCGGGATCAACAGCGCCAGCAGCAACGACAGTTGCCAGGACAGCATCAACATCAGCGCCACCGCGCCCACCAGGCCAATCACCGCCGATACCGCCGAGAACAGCGAATCCACGGCAAAACGCTGGATCTCGGCAACATCACCGTCGAGCCGCGAGAGAATGTCACCGGTACGCCGGCGCCCGTAGAAGGTCGGCGACAGCTGCTGCAAGTGGCGGTACAGGTCATCGCGCAGGGCGAACAGAATACGCCCCGACAAACGTGTGTGCAGGTAGCGGTTGACGCCCGCCAGCACCGTGCCCAGCAGGCCGGCGCCAATCATGATCGCGGCCATGTGCCAGAGGGTCTGGTAGTCCTTGGCCAAGAGGCCTTCGTCGATCAGCGTCTTGACCAGCCAGGGTTGTACCAAGGCCAGCAGCGATGCGCCGAAGGACAAGCCCAACAGCACGCCGATAGCCCGTCGATGGGGGCGGACGAAACCGTACAGCCAAGCCAGGGCCTGGCGCATGAGGAGCGGGTTGCTGGACTCCACCAGCCTGGCGAACAGGTTACCCATGTCAGCCACGCAACGGTTTGAGCTTGCGGTACAGCGTCGCCCGGCTGATACCCAGGGCTTCGGCAGCCGCCGAGACATTGCCTTGGTGCCGCGCCAGGGCGGCACGGATCAGCTCCAGCTCGTTATCCTTCAGGCTACCGGATGGCGCCGCGCCACTGGCCAGTTCGTCCAGCAGGCAGTCGGTCAGGTGCTCGAGGGTCAGCACCTGCTCGCCGTCCTCGCGCATGGCCAGGGCGGTACGCACGACCATTTCCAGCTGGCGGATGTTGCCCGGCCAGTTGAAACCTTCGAGCAATGCTGCCAGGGCTGGGTCAAGGGTCACACCGCTGGCGCCGGCCTTGTCCAGCAAGCCCTCGATAATGCACACCAGGTCATCGCGTTCGCGCAAGGCCGGCAGGCGCAGGGATACGCCATTGACCCGGTAGTACAAGTCTTCGCGAAAGTGCTGTTCCTGCACCAGGCGCTTGAGGTCGCGGTGGGTGGCGCAAATCAGTGCCACGTCGATATCCTGCTCGTCGCCCGCGCCCAGCGGCGCGACCCGGCGCTCCTGCAGCACGCGCAGCAGCCGCGCCTGCAGGGCCAGCGGCATGTCACCGATTTCGTCGAGGAACAGCGTGCCGCCATGGGCCTGCATCAGCCGCCCGACCATGCCGCCACGGCGTGAGCCGGTGAAGGCGCCTTCGCGATAGCCGAACAGTTCGGATTCGATCAGGCCTTCGGGAATGGCGGCGCAGTTGACCGCAACAAACGGCTTGTCCGCCCGCGGGCTGGCCTGGTGCAGGGCACGCGCCACCACTTCCTTGCCGGTGCCGGTCTCGCCCATTAGCAACACTGGCAGGCCGTTGCCCAGGCCTTGGCGGGCCATGCGCAGGTTACGCGCCAGCCGTGCATCACCGCCGGCGAGGGCATCCAGCGCAGGCGATTGGTTGGCCGGCGCCGGTTTGGCAGGCGCCGCGCTGCCGTTGAGCGGGCTGTGACGCGGCAGCTGCAACGCACGGAAGAAAAATTCGCCCTTGGCCGTTTGCACATTGCTCACCCCGCCCTGCCACAGGCGGGCGATGAAGGCCGGTGAACGTTCGCCCAGCAGGTCGCTGCTGCGCCGCCCGATCAAGCCCTGGCGCGGCACCTGCAGCAATTGGCAGGCATTGTCGTTGGCGGCCAGCACCTCGCCGTCCAGGCTCAGCGCCAGCAAGCCGTGCCAGGCGCTGTTGAGGTATTGCGGGCGGCTGTGGAAGGCCAGCACCAGCTGTTGGGGGTGGCACAGGCCGAACATCCTGCTCTCGATATTGCCAGCCGCCATCATCAGCATGCTCAGGCTGTCCTGTGGCTGGGCCATGACCCCTTCGCGGGTGATATCGAGTACGCCGATCACTTCGCCATGCGGATCGCGCAACGGGACAGAGGTGCAGGAGAACGGGCTGAGCCGGTCCAGGTAATGCTCGCCGCAGTTGATCAGTGTCGGCCGGCCTTCCACCACCGCGGTGCCGATGGCATTGGTGCCACGCAGCGATTCGCTCCAGCAGCTGCCAGGGTGCAGGTCGCGCAGGCCTTCGCGTTCCAGCACGTGGGTCTGGCCTTCGATGGCCAGCACGTTGGCCTGGGCATCGCCGAGGATGATGATGCCGCCCTTGCCCTGGCGCGAGACCAGGTAGTCCAGTTCAGGGGTGACGGCGTCCACCAACAGCCGGTTGCGTTCCAGCAGCGCGCGCAGGTCGTGGCCTTGCTGCAGCCCCAGGCCGACCTGTTCGCCTTGCAGGCAGTCCAGGCCATGACCAAGGCTGCGGCGCCAGGAAGCATCGATTTCATCGCGCAGCATGCCCAGCGGCAGCTCGCCTTCGCTGGCCAGGCGCAGGCGAGCCTGGCGGGATTCGTGCAGCGGGTCTTGGGCGTTTGTTATGGGGAATTGTCGCGCCATGTTTGCTCCAGCTGTGGCCCCCGTGTCAGGGCAACGGGCTTGGTTTTTTTCGCAGTGTGCGGGAGATTTTTGTGGGCGTCGAGGTGCATGCCTTGAGGGGGGGTGCCTGTGAGATCGAGCGCCGCCCACGCGGCGCATCGCGGATAAATCCGCTCCCACATCTGTTGCAACGTGGCCATGCCTGGCACGCCATGGTTGTCGGCCGGTTTGCACGGCTCAAGTCATGCGCCAGGGCGGGCAACCATGGCGTAACAGGTTCGGCACGTTGCAACAGATGTAGGAGCGGATTTATCCGCGATGCGCCGCGCGGGCGGCGCTCGATCTCCCAGGCGGCATCTCTCTCAAGGCATGTACTCCCCAACCCCACCGCTAACCCCAATGCTGGGGAACACCGCCCACCAGAAAACCTGCAAAGACCATCAGCCCCACACCTGAAGCCCAAGCCACACAAGGCCTGCAGCCCAATGTGAAAATCTTGGCATGGCTGTTGCCATAGTCCTCCCAGACGCCCCAAGTCCATGGGCCCGTTAGCAGGAGGAACTGACTCATGCTCCGACCGATACCCAACCCGCTGGCAGTGGCGATCGTCGCCGGCCTGTTCCAGCTCCCGGCGCAGGCAGCGCTGTATGCCGTCGACACTGGGCCCTATACACCTGAAAACGGCCACTACGCCGCCTGGTACCAAGACACCCACGGCCGCACCCTCGACCTGTGCCTGTCCAAGGCAGTGAGCTCGCGGGTTGCCGGCGCCCCCGGTGCACCGTCGTACATGTGCACCCTGCTGCCTGCCCCAGGCATCTTCGACGACACCAAGCCTTTGGTCTTCCCGGCCAACTGGCCGGATGAAGCCTTCTGGTTCACCGCCGACGCGGCCATCACCGACGCCGCCCGCGGGGTCACCCTGAGCTACGGCAGCGCCATCGAAGCGGCATTCGGCGGCGGTGACCCGGCAGAAAACGACCAGATCAGTTTCGCCCGCGTGCGGATCCGGGTCGATGTTCCCGCCGCCGGCACCTACGTGGTCACCCACCCCTATGGCGTCGAAGTGTTCGATGTACCCGCCGCCGGGCGCCGCGCGATCAACATGACCCGCGACATCGGTATCGGCTCTGCCGGCACCTTTACTGGCGCATTGAAGGGCGATGTCGGGCCGTTCCTGCGCAGCGTCAACGGCCCTTACACCGAAGGCAGCGAGAAATTCATCGGCGACCCCAACCTCAACGAACGTGTCACCGGCAGCCCGTTCAACACCAACTTCGTACGCATCGAAGGCCCTGGCGGCATCGACTTGCGCACCGACCTGTTCGCCATTTCCGGCAAGCTCTCCGAAGTGGTCCGGCCAACCCCGTTGATCCCGCTGCGCAGCACGTATTCGCGGCACACCGAAAACGGTGACCTGCGCGCCCAGCAGGACGTGTTCGTGCTAGCCCCACCACCGCCTGGCAGCGCCACCCTGACCAGCCAGACGCCCAACCTGCCACTGACCGAAGCCAACGGCACCGGCACCTGGTATGCCCAGTCGGCACTCAACCCGGCGCTGCCGACCAGCATGCTGATCAGCGCTGACAACAGCGTGGCGATCCCCACCAGCAGCGTGACCACCGCCGACCTGCCGCTCACCGACCTGGTGACCATCACCAAGGCCGAATACAGCCTGGCCAACGCCACCCTGACATTGATCGCCACCAGTAGCGACGAAACCAGCCCGCCGGCAATGACTGCCCGCACCGGCAACGGCACCTTCATCGGCAACTTCATTGGCAACGGCGCGCAGAAAAGCCTGACCGCCAACTTGTCGCCCATTCCGCCGGCCAAGGTGCAGGTCACCAGCGCCAACGGCGGCACCGACATCGAAGACGTGGTGCTGGTGCCATGAACAGACAAAGGCTTGGCCTTCAAGGAGGCAGCATGAACACTTGGCAACGCCGTGCGCTGTTGGCCGCCGGTTTCTCCCTCACTATCAGCAGTGCGGCCTGGGCTGCGCTGTCCGATGTCGACCCTGGGCCCTACACCTTCGCCACCGGCGGCTACCCACTGTGGTACAAGGACAGCGACGGTCTGTCACTGGAACTGTGCCGCTCACGCGCCGTCAGTACCCTGGTAGCCGGCGCACCGGGGGCACCGGCCTACATGTGCACGCTGCTGCCGGAACCGGGCATCTTCGACGATACCCTGCCGCTGGTGTTCCCCGACAACTGGCCGCCGGAGATGTTCTGGTTCCTGGCAGAAACCAGTATTCCGGCCGTGGGCAACAGCGGTTATGAGCTCGACGCCTATGTCGCCGGCGTGGAGGCGGCCTTTGCCGCTGAAAACCCGGTCGATGGTGACCAGCAGAGCTTTGCGCGCATCCGTATCCGCGTCTCGGTCCCCCGTGCCGGTACCTACACCATCACCCACCCCTACGGCGTGGAGACGGTCAACGTCACCACCCCCGGGCGCCGGGCGATCAACATTACCCGTGACGTCGGTATCGGTGCGCCAGGCAACTTCACCGGGGCGCTCAACGGTGCCATTGGCCCGTTCATCCAGGGCTTGGGTGCACCCTATACTGCAGTGAACCCGGACACCGGCACCACTGACACCTTCATCGGCGACCCCAACCGGCCGGAAGCGATCAAGGGCAGCCCGTTCGGCACCAACTTCATTCGCATCGACGGCCCGCCCGGGCGCATCGAGACCAACCTGTTCACCGTTTCCGGCAAGGTGCTCGACCAGCGTCCGCAGTTGCCGGCGACGCTTGAGCGGGCCACTTACTCGCGCAATGGCAGCGGTACCCGGGTGGAAGTGTTTGCCAAGGCTCCGACAGGCGCCAGCGTCTGCTTCCGTAATGGCCTGGCACTGGTCGGCACGCCGCCATCGGCGTGCCAGTTCAGCATGCTCACCGACAACAGCGGGCTGTTCTTCAGCCAGCAACTGAGCCAGGTGGCGCCACCGCCAGTCGTGGTGGTGACAGCCAGCAGCAGCGATATCAATACCCAGCCGACCGCCATTTCCAGCAAGTTGTCCGACGTGGTCAACGTCAGCACCGCGCGTTACGAGTGGAGCAACAAGCGGCTGACCATCGAAGCGCGCTCCAGCGATGAAGTGGTGATCCCGGACATGGTCGCCCAGGGCTACGGTCGCCTGTCCAAGTCCGGCACCCTGCAGACACTCACCATCAATGATGTGAGCCAGCCACCTGCGACCGTCACCCTCAAGTCGAGCCATGGCGGCATGGATGTGGAGCCGGTGGTCGTGGTCGGCACCGCGCCGGTCGAGGCTGGCAACCAGCCACCGGTCGCCCAGGCCGATGTCGGCAGCACCAGCGTCGGCGTGCCGTTGACGATGAACCTGCTGCTCAACGACAGTGACCCGGACGGCAACCTGCCACTGAGCATCACCGACGTAACCCAACCGGCTACCGGCCAGGGCAGCGTGGTACTCAACGGCAGCACTGCGGTGACCTACACCCCGCCGCCCGGCGCCACGCAACCCGTGGTGGCTAGCTTTACCTACCGGGCGATGGACGCCAAGGGGCTGAAATCGCAGCCAGCCACCGTGACCGTCAACGTCGCGCCCAACCAGGCACCAACCGCCAACGCGGACACTGCGACCACCCTGGCCGCCCCGCTGACCATCAACGTGCTGGCCAACGACACCGATCCGGAAGGCAACGTGCCGCTGACCGTGGTCAACCTCACCCAGCCGGCAGCCGGCCGCGGCACGGTGACCAGCGACGGCACCACCGTCAGCTACACCCCACCGGCCACCGTCACCACGGCCTTCACCACCACCTTCACCTACCAGGCGCGTGACTCCCTGGGCGCGGTATCCGCACCGGCCACCGTCACGGTCAACGTGCAGCCACGACCGGCAGCCGGCGAGACTTTCGCCGTCACCGCCGCCACCGTCCTGGCCCGCTCGAACAACCGTTACAACTGGGATGTCAGCGGCACCTCGTCGGTGACCACCGGCAACACCATCACCGTGCGGGTCACCACCACCACCGGCGTGCAGACCCTCGGCACCACAACGGTACCGGTGACTGGCCGTTGGCGCCTGACGGTGAGCAACAGCACCACGGTCGTCCCGACGGCCGCACCGACCGCCACCGTGACCAGCAGCCAAGGCAGTACCCGTACCGTCAACGTAACTGTGCAGTAAGGCCTGGAGACCGCCATGAAGCGCCTGTATCCACTGCTGCTGAGCCTGGCCCTGGCGGGCCAGGCCGGGGCCGATGACCTGATGGACAACGCCGACCTAGCGCCCGGCAGCGACCTCGGTGAACCGGTGATCATCCGCCTGCTGCCGGCCGGTGCCGGTCAGGCGGCGGTGATCGAGCAGCAAGGTAACGGCAACCGCGCCGCCCTCGACCAGAACGGCCAGGCCTTGCTGGGCCGCATCGTCCAGGCCGGGGGTGCGCAGGAGGCGTACATCCTGCAGGAAGGAAGTGACCTGATGGCCAGCATCAGCCAACAGGGATATGGCAACAGCGCTGCGATCCGCCAGAGCGGCACCAGCAACAGCGCCAGCATCGAGCAGATCGGCAACAACAACAGCGCAACTATCGAGCAGGCAGGCGCAGGCCTGAGCAGCTCAGTGACCCAAGCCGGCAATGGCCAGCGTGTTCAGATCACCCAATACCGATAGACCTGGAGGCACCACCATGTTCAAGCTCGCTCCCCTAAGCGCCGCTATCGTCCTGGCCTTGGCCGGCCAGGTCATGGCTGACGACAGTACCTCGAACCAGTCGCAGACCGGTAACCAGAACATCGCCGAGGTACAGCAGACGGTTGCGCCGTTCGCTGCGGCCACCCAGACCCAGACCGGCAAGGGCCACAACCACCTGGCGGTGCAGGAAAACAGCACCAGCACCATCACCCAGAGCGCCAGTGGCTCGTACAACGCAGGCTACGGCGAGCAGCTGTTCGAAAATGGCAGCCAGATCACCCAGCAGGCATCCGGTTCCTATAACGATGCCTTCGCCAGCCAGTCGGTGGGCGAGAGCAACCAGTCGCTGCAGAACCAGCAAGGCAGCGAAAACCGCTCGACGGTGTGGCAGGACACCCAGACCAACAGCCAGGCCACCACCACCCAGAGCGGCCAGCGCAACGAAGCCTTCGTCGAGCAACTGTTCGGCGGCAGTAACAACCGCGCCAACATCACCCAGGATGGCCAGGACAACTACGCCGCCTCCGAACACATACTGCAAAACGACGGCTACGTGCAGATCTACCAGCAAGGCAAGCAGAACTTCGCCTACGGTGACCAGCGCGACGGCATCGGCGGCACGCTGACCATTGACCAGTACGGCACCGGCCACTCGGTGGAAGTCTGGCAGGACACCCAGACCGACGCACGCGCCACCGTCAACCAGACCGGCCAGACCAACGAAGGCTACATCGACCAGAGCTTCGGCAAGGACAACGTCGCCAACCTGTATCAGACAGGTCAGTCCAACGCCAGCTGGTCGGATCAGTTCGAAACCAACAACTCGAACACCACCGTCTCGCAAAGTGGCAAGAACAACAGCAACTTCAGTTACCAGACCGGCGATAACCAGAGCCTGACCATCAACAGCAAGGGCACCGGTAACAAGGTCCTGGCCAGCAACTGGAAAGGCGACAAGCTGGGTGGCCAGTTCGGCAAGAACCAGACCGCCAACATCAACCAGAACGGCACCAACAACAGCGCCAACCTGACCCAGAACGGCGAGTACCAACTGGCCACGCTGAACCAGAAAGGTACCGGCAACACCATGCAGACCAAGCAGGCCGACAGCTACAACGAGCTGTACTTCGAGCAGAACGGGAGCGACAACAGCCTCATCGCCGACCAGCGCGGCACCGACAACTACGCCTACGGCTCGTCCACCGGCAGTGGTAACAGCATCAACCTGGACCAGTCCGGCTACGCCAACCAGAGCTACACCACCCAGCTGTACGGCAGTGGCAACAGCGCGACGATCAAGCAGGCTGACAGCGCCAACGTCGCCTACGTGACCCAGGGCGGCAACAACAACGCAGCCATCGTCAACCAAAGCGGCGCCTACCAGAGCGCCACCATCAGCCAGATGGGCAACGGCAACACGGCTACCGCTACCCAACGCTAATCGGCTCCCCCCTTGAACCGCGGCGTCTCCTCTCCCTGGCGTCGCGGTTCCTTTTTATCTCCCTGCTTTGCACATGAGTGATGACGCGGTCCTTGTAGGAGCGGCCTTGTGTCGCGAAAGGGCTGCAAAGCAGCCCCGGCGATATCTGCGGCGAAGCTGAGATCCTGGGGGCGCTCTCCCCCCTGCGCGACACAAGGCCGCTCCTACAAGGACCGCGTTGGGCTTACAATGCCTGGAACTCACCCACGCCGCAGCCCCATGATCCAGTCCGACCTCGACCTGTTCGGCCCCCAGCCGCAACGCCTGGCCAACCACACCGTGCTGCTGCCCGGCTTCGCCCTGGCCGGCATCGAGCCACTGCTCGACGCCCTGCGCCCGGTGCTGCGCGCAGCGCCATTCAGGCACATGCAGACACCGGGTGGCCTGAACATGGCGGTGGCGTTGACCAACTGCGGTTCGCTGGGTTGGGTCAGTGATGCCAAGGGCTATCGCTACAGCGCCACCGACCCAGTCAGCGGCCAACCCTGGCCAGCCCTGCCCCAGGTCCTGCTCGAGCTGGCGGGCCGCGCAGCGGCGACGGCCGGTTTCGAGGGTTTCGTGCCCGATGCCTGCCTGGTCAACCATTACCTGCCCGGCACCCGCCTGAGCCTGCACCAGGACCGCGACGAGCAGGACTTCAGCCAGCCGATCGTGTCGGTTTCACTGGGGTTGCCAGCGGTGTTCCTGCTGGGCGGGTTGCAGCGGTCGGACCGGACTCAGCGGGTTCCGTTGAGCCATGGGGATGTGCTGGTGTGGGGTGGTGAAGACAGGCTGCGCTTTCATGGGGTGTTGCCGATCAAGCCGGGTGTGCATCCACGCATGGGCGAGCGGCGGATCAACCTGACCTTGCGCAAGGCCGGGTGATTCAAGGG